>JAOUNV010000389.1 GCA_029880775.1 Nitrospinota bacterium
CGTATCCAAAATCACGGAAGGCCCTTCGGTTGGAGGTCCATTTCTCCTTCACCTTCACCTGGATATCGAGAAACACCTTCACGCCCAATCTTCTTTCCAGCTCCCGCCTGGCCGATGAGCCGATCTTTTTTAGCATGGCGCCACCTTTGCCTATGACTATCCCCTTTTGCGAATCACGCTCCACATATAGCGTCAGGATCACCACGGCCAGACCCGGCTTCTCCTCCAAGCTCTCCACCTCCACCGCCACGGAGTATGGCATCTCCTGGCCCAGGTGCAAGAACGCCTTTTCCCGGACCGTCTCGCCGATGACAAAATTCTCCGGCTGATCCGTGGTCATATCCTCCGGATAATAGGCGGGGCCCTCCGGCATCCTATCCAGGATCAGCTCGAATAGCTTATCCACATTCTCGCCTGTCTTTGCGCTGATAGGGATGATCTCCTGGAAAGGGGCCAGGCCTCGCAGCTCGTCAATCAGCTCCAGCAGACTAAGCTTTGGGACGGCGTCCACCTTGTTGATGGCCAGAATGACACCGGCGCCAGAATCCGCTGTCCCCCCTTCCATTCTGCCCGCATCCAGCCGCAGATGTTTTATAGTGGCCTTATCCCCTTCTATATCATGGTTGGTTGCGTCAGCCATGAACACGGCCAGGTCACATTCCGCCCCCGCTTGTTCGGCCGCCTGGATCATGCTCTTGGAGAGAGCGGATTTGTGGAACGCCACTCCTGGGGTATCCATGAACACCACCTGGCCAAAGGGGCCGGTTTTGACCCCGATTATCCGGTTACGGGTGGTTTGGGGCCTTGGGGAGGTTATGGAGATTTTTTTCCCCACAAGTCTGTTGATCAGCGTCGATTTGCCGACGTTGGCTCTGCCGACCAGCGAAACGAATCCTGACTTGCCCATGTCAGCCATCCGAGCAAGAAATGTTAATAAGCCGCCGCCACGCTATCCTTTTGATTGCGCTTTCAACCTTTCCAGCCTGCGATGCGCGAATTCGTACCGCAGCCGTATAGCGAAAAGAAGAGCGAATATCAGGGCGATAGTTGGAAAGCACGCCATCAATGTCTGGAGCATTCTCGGGTCCATTCCATGATCAGGCCCAGATTTGTCCACCACAGGATGAATCCCCCTGGTCCAAAGCTGGACGCTATAATGGACGATAGGAACATCCACAAAGCCCACAATCCCCATCACAGCGGCGTACTTTGCGCGCAACGTGGTGTCCTCCACTTGAGTCCGCAAAAGAAGGTATCCGGAGTAGATGAGCCAGAGGACAAGAGATGTGGTGAGCCTTGGGTCCCAAGTCCAATACGCGCCCCACGAGGGCCTGGCCCACAGCATGCCGGTGATCATGACCAGCGTAATGAATAGCGTCCCCACCTCGGCGCCACTTAGGGCGACAGCGTCGTATTCCTCGCGGCCGGTGTAAAGGTACGCCGCTGACCCAGCAAAACAGATAAATAATCCAAGGTAGCTGAGTATGGCGATGGGAACATGGTAATAGAATATTTTCTGTGGCGCGCCCATAACAGCTTCCAGAGGGGCAAAGCCTATGATCATGTACATGGAGACCGGCGCCGCAACCAACACCGCAACCATTAACAGCTTTACAGCCAGATCCAGATACTTCCGCACGAAATCAAACATGACTTTTTATCCCTGGCCTGGTGAATCCACGCCCTGCCCCGCAGGCTCGGCGCCAGGAGATACAGCGGCCAAGGCCTTGCGGGCTACGTTTGTTTTCACCATGATTACGAAAAAATACATAATGAAAAATATCCATATCGCCGCATATGCGGCTACGACAAAACTCATCGCAATCGCTCCAAAATATTTTACAGTGGTTTCGCGCCTCGCCGATGGGATGAATGCGCATTCGCTGGCGTGGCCTCCAAGCCTAATATACCACGCCTTATGAGTTATTCCCCTCCGAAGCGCAAAATGGCCTTCCCTTCGCGAGACAAAAGCCTGAATCGGCAATTCTACCATACAACAGTCGCCCTCGGGGAGAGGAAAGCCCTGGTTTAAAACGTGCGGGCTACTCCGACGAGCTTTTCGGTTCCGCCTTATTCATCCACAAAATGCGCCATATTCCTGATCGTGAAGTAAAACAGTTGAAAGCCGAGGTGGTTCACGATAGAATCATCCGTTCCACACACGCGCCCGTAGCTCAGCTGGATAGAGTATCAGATTGCGGATCTGGGGGTCGCAGGTTCGAATCCTGCCGGGCGCACCATTTATTCAACAGCTTACGAGCTTTTCTTTTCCCACCTTTTATTTCCCATCAAACGGATTGTACGAAAATCGCGTTTAAAAGGCCTTTCATAATCCCGAGTCTTAGCTCGGCGTAAAAGCGGAACTGTGCATTAGCACGTATCCTGGCGCCTTAGTTTTTCCCCTTACCCGGCCGCGAATCCAGAAGCCACCCCCTCCCCCTCCCCTGCGCCGAAGGGGGCGCAAACTTGACGGAGACCCGGCAGAGATTCCGTCGGCCGATGGCGCCATATAAACGTTGTCCGACGGCTTTTAAAATGGGACAATGCAGTGTCTAGTTAAGTCAGCCGTCATTCCGGATTCGCCATATGAAACCGCCAGACCGGCCCACGTCCCAAGATTTTTCGAGGAGTGATTGTGGAAAAACAGCGAGTGTTCGTTTTGCCTGGAGAGATCGCCATAGCCCGAAAGCCTGCGGTGATCGCCACGTTATTGGGGTCGTGCGTATCCATATGCCTGTACAGCCCCCAGGAAAAATTCGGGGGGATGAACCATTTTTTGCTTCCTTCCGGCTCCGACAAATCCCAGGAAAACAAATATGGTGATATCTCCACTAATAACCTTATCAAGCATATGGCCAAATTCGCCCCTGACATGAGCAAACTGCGAGCCAAGGTGTATGGTGGCGGGTCTGTGGTGGGGCATCTGAGTTCCGCAGGATTCGACATTGGTCGGAGAAACATAG
>JAOUNV010000390.1 GCA_029880775.1 Nitrospinota bacterium
CTTTCGCACACAATTTTCCTGAGGATAAGCGCGCAATGGTGAAGAGCGGATGGAGGGCGCCTGTTATAGTGATGGCCTTGGCGCTGGTTGCGTCCTCATGCCTGGGGGACGCGCCCGGAAAAATAGACCTCAACATGACTCCCCATCAGCGCAACGACGGGTGGGAGATATCCACTCCGGCAGTGGAAGGATTCGACCCGGCGGGGCTGGAGAAAGCATACCGTCTATTCTTTTCCGACGATAATTTCCAGACCGCATACAGCCTGCTGGTGATCCGCCACGGCAAGCTGGTGGCGGAGGGGTATTGCCGGGACATGGGGGACATTGATCGGCTCAACAATATAAAGTCCGCCACCAAAAGCGTCACCTCCATGATCACCGGGATCGCCATAAACGAGGGACTGATCGGCTCTGTGAACGACCGGGTGTATGACTATATTCCGGAGTTTTTTGATGACGACCTGGGAAAGAGAGACATCACCATCCACAACCTGCTGACCATGCGCTCTGGCCTGAAATGGGATAACGGAGTGGACAATTACGATTGGCTGGTGAACGAGCCTGCCAGCAGCCTGCGCTATATGCTCTCTCGAGAGCTGGAATGGACCCCGGGAACCTATTTCAACTACAGCGATTTGAATCCGCATATCATGAGCGGTATTCTGCACCGCGTCACGCAACGGAAAATGCAGGACTACGCCAACGAAAAACTGCTCGCCCCGCTGGGGATCACCGACTTTTTCTGGGAAGAGTACGCGCCGGACAAGATCACCCATGGAGCCTTCGGGCTGTACCTAAAGCCCCGAGACTTCGCCAAGCTGGGGCTTTTGGCCCTGCGCTGGGGCGCCTATAATGAAAAGGGCATTGTCCCCACAAGCTGGATGGTACGCTCTACCCAGGCGGATGCTAACCGTAACGAGGGGGGCTATGGATACTACTGGTGGGTACGGCCGGACTATAGGGCCTTCGCCGCCCTGGGGCACGGGGGGCAGATTCTGTATGTGGTTCCGGGTGAAGATCTGCTGATAACCATCACCGCCAATCCATATACCAACCAGGACCTGGTGGCCATCAGCCTACACGACGCCGAACGCCTGGTCCATATGATCCTGGATTCGATAAAGAGGTGACAGGGCGGAGGCCAAACGCTATTTCGCCGCCTGCATAGCTTCCGCAAAAGCAGGCAACGCCCGGCGACACACCTCCGGCTCCACGCAGAACGCCACCCGGAAATGCCCCGGCCCGCCAAACCCGCTGCCCGGCACCACCAGCGTGTTCCGTTCCTTGAGCATGCCGGAGAACTTCACGTCGTCCGCTATAGGGCTTTTCGGGAAGAGATAGAACCCCCCCTGCGGCGGTACCAGATCATATCCTGCCTGCCAAAGGCCCTCGGTCAATATCGCCCTGTTTTCCTGATACACGGTCATATCCGCCGGTGTCTCCTGCAACGGCCCCACCAGCCGCTGCTGCAGGGCGGGGGCGTTTACGAAACCGAGAATACGGTTTGCCATAGTCATGGCGTCGAACATGGCGGCGCAGTCATCGTTCTCCGGCCCGATGGCGATGTAGCCGATCCTCTCCCCCGGCAGGTTCAGGTCCTTGGAATGGGAGGTGACGGTGATAGCGCGCCGGACCAGGGAGAAGATGTTGGGCGCCCCGACTCCGTCATAGGTCAGCTTGCGGTATGGTTCATCCATCACCAGGTATATTGGGCGGCCATGCTCCTTTGATTTGCGCTCCAGGATTTCCCCCACCTCCCGCAGCGAGCTCTCGTCATAGACCGCGCCAGTGGGGTTGTTCGGGGAGTTGAGCAGGAGTATGCGTGTTTTTGGGGAGATGGCTTCCTCGATCCTCTCCGGCGACAGGCCAAACCGCTCATCGGTCCTGGCCACTTTCAGCTCCACCGAATGGTTGGAGGCGTAGAAGATATATTCGGCGAAGTAAGGGGCCACTACCAGCGCCTCGTCACCCGGATCGCACAGCGCCTTGATGACCACATTCAATCCGCCCCCGGCGCCGACAGTCATTATCACATGGTTTTCCGTGAAGGCCCCACCGCCCTGGTTGACCAGATACTTGGCCACCTGGGCGCGAACCACGGGCAGGCCGGCGTTTGGCATATACCTGTGGGCTCCGAGAGTAGGATCGGCGGCCAGTTCGCGCAGGCGCTCTTTCACAGCAGCGGGGGGCTCGCCGGAAGGATTGCCCAGGGTGAAATCGCATATGTTTTCCGCGCCGCGCAGAGCCTTTAGCCTGGCGCCCTCCTCGAACATCTTCCTGATCCACGACGATTTGCTCATCGCCGCCGCCATGCTTTTCGATATCGCCATCGCAGCCATTTCTTAATTTATGTTGTTGTCCGTAAGCTTTCCGCGGATCACAACCTTGTGGATCATTTCGCCATCCTCCAGCCCCTTTTTCAGGGCCATGGCCACTTGTTTGGCCTCGCCGATAGTGGCGCCATCCTCCACCTCCACCACCAGCTCCACCACAGTTTCCCCCCCCAGGTAGTGGATCACCACCTGGGAGTAGCCCTGCACCCCCGGTGTGGAAGTGGCGCACTCCGCCACCTTTCGCTCCACCTCGGCCCTGCTTTGCCGGATGATCTTATACTGCATGTCGTCCTCGGCGTCGATGTGCACCAAGGCGTCGGCGGCGCCCAGCCTTTTTTTCAGATTGTGGCGCACCGTCTCCGCGATATTATGCGCCTCCGACACGGAGATATCTGGCCGCACTTCGATGTGTGCGTCCACGAACAGGTCACCACCCAGCTTTCGGGTCCGAAGCTCGTGATAGCTCACCACCCCCTGGGTTCGCAATATCTCCTTTCCCAACTCTTCCATTTTTTCCGCGGAAAGCGATGTGTCCATCAGGTCGCCTAACGCGTCCCATGCTATCTCCATGCCCACCTTTGTGATCATGAACACGACAATTACCGCCGCCAACGGGTCCAGCAATGGGA
>JAOUNV010000391.1 GCA_029880775.1 Nitrospinota bacterium
GGAGTGTTAGCAATCTATCTGCCAAAGATAGCCGGAGGATTAGCCATCATTCTGGTGTTTTGGGTGCTGGCCGTCATTGCCAGAAAGACTATCGCCAAACTTTTATCGTCCGTCGCCGAGGCGGACCACATAAGCAAGATAATCTCCTCTACAAGTTACTATACGATTATCATTATGGGGCTGCTCACCGGATTTAACACTATGGGCGTTCAGATGGCGCCTATCATCGCAAGCCTGGGGCTGGGCGGTTTCGCCCTGGGTTTCGCGTTGAAAGACGTGATCAGCAATCTACTGGCAGGCGTATTGATCCTTGTGCATCGGCCGTTTAAGGAGGGAGATTATCTGATAGTCTCAGGTTGCGAAGGGCATGTGAAAGAGATCAATATGCGCTATACAATTCTATCCGGCGAAGCCACAACCTACATGGTTCCGAACGCTTCGATTTTTACCAACCCCCTGCAGTTGAAGTCACCGGATGATGGCGCATGAAAAGAAATAGCCTGACGAAAAACGGTCTTTACACATTAGCGGCCAGCTTTCGGTATTGTAAACCGTAAAACATCTCCAGATATCTGCGGGTCTCGGCCCGCTCCAGGTTGGTCACGTATTTCCAGAAGCCGTAGACCCGGGACAAGGTCATCATCCTTTCGGCGTATCGCTCCCAGGTATAACTGCTCTCTACTCTGGAAACGCCGCCTGTAGATATCTGATCCCAATACTCCTGCGAAGCTGAGCATCGCTCAAAAAAGTCGGCAAGCTTGCCTGCCGCTTCCTCGCCATGGTTCGGGTCTATATGAAAGCCGGACACCTCATCCTCGATGATCTCCAGCGGTCCACCAAAGCATGTGGCAAAAGTGGGGAGCCCGGATATCATCGCCTCGATGACGGTCAGGCCGAACGCCTCAAAGAGGGCCGGCTGAACGAAAACTCCCCTGCGATCCGCTATCACGCGATAAAGCTCGCCGGCGAACGCCTTGTCCAGACGGGCGCCTATCCAACGGACATTATTATCCAGCTGATGCCGATTCATCAGTTCGTGCATCCACTCTATCTGGCCTCTCTCCTCCTCATCCTGCGAGAGGCCAGGGTTCAATTGGCCAGCGATGATCAACATGTTGGCCTTTTCCCGCAGGCGCTGTGAGTTGGCGTACCATTCCACCAGGCCGGTGATATTCTTGATGCGGTCCAGGCGAGCCATGGTGAATATTATCGGTTTCTCCGGGTTTTCATACTTACCACGGCGGTCATCCCCCTCCCCATCTCCGTCTATCAGAACTTCGATCTCCTCACGAAACAGCTTCAGCCTGCGGGACTTTTCGCTGTAAGGGAAATATATGTCCGAATCCGCTCCGGGTGAGACAATGTTGAATTTCGGATCATACACATCGATCCCGTTCGTCACCCGATACAGGCCCGGCATCGTGAAGGATGAGTAGCTCTCGTATTGCCCCACAGAGTCGGCCTTACCGGAGATTTCCTGAAAGGTGGAAGTGATTATAAAATCCGCATAGTTCATGGCGATAAGGTCCGCAGTAAACTGGGAGGAGAAATGATATTTTTCCTCGTTATCCTTCCAGTAAAGATCTGAGAAGAGGTACTTGGTTTTTTCCAGAGCATGGGCTATGTTGCATTGAGTCACCTTCATTTTATCAGACATCAGCGAGGCGACCAGGTTGCCATCGGAGTAGTTGCCCACGATAAGGTCCGGCCTTCCGGCAAGCTCCGCGGTCACCTCCCTGGAGGCCTCCTCAGCGAAGCGCTCCAGGTGGGGCCATATCCGGAACCGGGATATCCAATGAGGGATCACATCCCCACTTTCGTTGGTGAAAGGAACCCGCAAAATAATGGCGTTTTCGGTTCCGTTTATTTTCTCTATCCGCTGATCGCAAGTGGTGCCGTGAGCCTCCGGCAAAAGCCGACTGATCACCACTATCCTGGGCTCTATCGTCAGTCCCTGCAGGGCTGTCAGTTTCAGCATCTCTTTTTCCAGAGCCCGCACCTGATCCAGGATATACACAACCTGTCCCCCCGTGTCCGGGAGGCCCAGCGCCTTTGCCTGGCTGAAATAACCATGAGGCGAGATAATGGCGATGGAGAATATCATCGGCACTCTACCGAGAAATTTCTCCAATCGGTCTGGATCTGGAGCTTCGAGTATCCCCGCCAACCACTGCATCATCTCCGCTATTCTGCCGATGGTGTGGCCCCATCCTGGCTCGAACCCATAATCCTGCAGTACATGCCGAACACTTTCCGCCGGTTCAGACTTGGAGCGATGCAAAAGCAGGCTCTCTGCCCGTCTTAGCGCGGAGCGAAGCTTCGGGACGTTTGTTATCCTGTCGTTGACCATCAGAGGTGTTCCGCGATATTGATGAACCCGAAGAAAATCAAGGATCAACTCAGCTCCTCTGTCTATATCCTGGAAAAGCTGGCTGGATAGCTTCCGGTTGAGAAACTCCACGCCCCTGCCTATGGAGCGCGTCTCTTTCATTTTCGGAAATCCCCGGTTGAAAGGCTCCAGGTCGATTTCCAGGGTCCAACCGTTATCCTTGCCAATGGCGATCCTCTCCTTCACCTGCAGGTACTCGGAAACCGATATCTCCGTTATAGAAAGGGGCTCTGCGCAAAGGCGGATATACTCCCACTCCCCGATGCGCGGCCGGTTGGCGATATATATATAAGGATCCTCAATAGCCGCTTCCTGGACGCCTGTGAAAAACTCAGTAAACGGGGAGCTTTCCAGGTCATCCATGCCACTCTCCCGGGCGAAGCTGACGAATGTTTCCAGCACTTCCGTACGCAACAGAAGCTTTTTCCCAGCGGAGAAAAAGGCGCGCATGATTGGAGCCGACTGGTCCACTTGTTTTGTAAAATGTTCTAAAATGTCCGGATTCATCTCACATCCCTTGTTTCTGTCGCAAGCCAATCATCGTCGAACCAGCGGATGT
>JAOUNV010000392.1 GCA_029880775.1 Nitrospinota bacterium
TTTTATTCTTTTGTCCGGCCCCATGGGGTACTCAGCCCCTCCATCGGCCAGCATGACACCACCAAAGGGGGTGGGGACCACCACTTTCGCCAGATCCTTGGCCTTGCCGGCTATATGATCCTCCAGCGTCAGGGCTGGTGGTTCCATTCCCAGCATGGCGTGGATCCGTCGTGTCCCCCGCGCAAGGTCGGCCAATATCACAGTGTGCCCCATGGCCGACAATGTGGCCGCCAGGTTTACCGCGACAATAGACTTGCCGCAGCCGCCAGTGGTTCCGGAAACCGCGATAATATTGGAATTTTTCGCCTTGACGCTTTTTCTGGGCCGGCCCCCTTTGTAGACCACGCTTTTGGAGGCCTTGCCTTTGTTGACCACACCTCTGGAGGCTTTTGCGGGCTCTGGGCTGCCGCCTTCGGATGGCCCTGGCGTTTCTGGTGACATGGATGTTAAACCAATTCCTTAGGTATTACTGAAAACCCCAATCATTATAATAGGTTATGGTGGCCACGTCAATCATGAAATTTCGGGCTGAAACCATCGCAGGCAAAAACGCCTATCCATTTCTGAAATACAAAACAGCCCTGCCAAGAGAAAAGGCGCAAGGGCCGATAAGCGTCTATAAAGCGTGTGGCGCCATGGCCATACGGCGCCTATAAGTTCAGCTCTCCGGCCGCTCATGGGGCGCCGGATATTGCGCCTTTCGCTGTAATATATGATGTTGTCTGGAGCAGGGATATGGACCAAAGAGAGCTTGTGGGTTGATATGCGTTGCGGATATTGTTTGATTCGGGGGGAGATTTCCGCAGTGGGGCGCCTCGTGCCCGCAGATTTTTATTGACAATAATCAACAGGATGCCCAAACTATTCAATTCCACAGGCGCGTAGCTCAGTGGGAGAGCGCTTGCTTGACACGCAAGAGGTCGGCGGTTCGAAACCGCCCGTGCCTACCATTGCAGAGATATAGTATTTAGTGGAGGTTTGTATAAAGGAACACATGGCGTCCGAGCACGTCCCCTACGTGGGAAAAGCCGACTCCTCTTTCTGTGAGGTGTGGTATTTCTAACGTACAAAAACGGTTAAAAGTAAACGACCAGATAAGTAGCAAGTCGGTGATGGTCGTCGGTAGCGATGGAGAGCAGTTAGGTGTTCTTTCGCTGACGGATGCTTTGGAGCATGCCAGTGACGTGAACATGGATCTGGTGGAAGTGGCGCCGAACGCCAAGCCGCCGGTATGCAGGATCATGGATTATGGCAAGCTTCTGTATCGTCAGAGCAAGAAAGCTCATGACGCCAAAAAAAGGCAGAAGATAATCCGGCTCAAGGAGGTGAAGATCACCCCCAAGACGGAAGAGCATGATTACCAGTTCAAACTCAGCCATGTGAAAAGGTTCCTGGCGGAGGGGGACAAAGTGAAGGTTAGCGTATTCTTTAAGGGAAGGCTGATCACGCATACGGAGCTGGGTATCAAGGTGCTGGACAGGTTTAAGAAGGACTTGAGCCAGGTGGCCGTGGTGGAGTCTGAGCCGGAGCGGATGGGCAAGACACTTTCGATTGTTGTAGCGCCGGTGGCGCCGCCTAAGGTGACAAAGCAACAAGACGAAAAGCCTGAAGAGAACGATATTATCGCGGACACAGAGCCTACTGACGGTAACGTGAGCTGAACAGCTAATATAGAAACAGGAGAGAAGATAGTGCCGAAGCAGAAGACAAACCGGGGCGCCGCCAAAAGATTTAAGGTGACCGGCTCGGGCAGGATTAAGTATAAGAAAGCGTCGTCGCGCCATATTCTGACTTCCAAAAGCAGGAAGACAAAGCGCGGCTTTCGCCATGCCGGCATCGTGGACCCGGCCAATGAGAGAAACCTAAAGCGCATAATGCCGCACCTTTAGAACAAGGTGGGATGGGCGCTGATTTATTACGCAAACCAGACAGGATTGAGCGATGGCTAGAGTAACAAGAGGGCCGGCCACCAGGGCCAGGCGAAAAAAGATAATGAAGCTGGCCAAGGGCTACCAGAACGCCCGAGGCAATACGCTGCGGCACGCCAAAGAGGCGGTGGTCAAGGCGATGAAGGACAATTATCGCGACAGGAAGCTGCGCGCCAGGGATTTTCGAGCCCTGTGGATTGTCCGTATCAACGCCGCGTCCAGAGCGCACGGCATGAACTACTCCCGCCTCATAGAGGGGCTGGGGAAAGCTGGCGTGGAGATCAACCGAAAGATGCTGGCTCAACTGGCGGTGACGGAGGCGGACGCTTTCGGCAAGCTGGTGGAATTGGCCAAATCCCAGGCCGGACTGCAAGCCACAGCCTGACCACGGTCCGCGCGGTGGGGGTTTCTATATCCCCCTTGGCGCACGATACAAGACTGGCGAAGCCGCTCATGGTGAGCGGCTTATTTTTTGCCAACGCGAAACTTTTGCAAACCATGGGGGAGCGCAGGGATTATTTTCCGCCCAACGGCGGGGATGACATCCCATAGCCTTATGCTTGACGACCTGGAAAAACTAAAAGCCGGATTCCTATCCCGGATAGCTTCCGCCGATTCCCTGCCGGAGCTTGCGCAGGCCCGGGTGGAGCTACTGGGAAAGAAGAGCGAACTCACCGGGCTTTTGAAGGGGCTGGGAAAGCTGGCCGCGCAGGATCGGCCGATGGCGGGCAAGGCGATCAACGACCTGCGCGTGGCTGTGGAGACCGCCCTGGAGCAGAAGATCTCCACCATCAGCCGCCGGGAAATGGTCGAAAAGCTGGAAAATGAGACCTTCGACATCACCCTGCCTGGCAGACATGCTGGCGAAGGCGGGTTCCACCCCATTGGCCTGGTGATGGAAGAGCTGATAGATATCTTCGCCGGGCTGGGCTACATGGTGGAAGAGGGCCCGGAGATAGAGACCGACGAGCGCAACTTCAAAATGCTCAATTTCCCCGACGACCACCCGGCCCGC
>JAOUNV010000393.1 GCA_029880775.1 Nitrospinota bacterium
CGAGATCGGCGAATATTCGCTACTTGTGGCCCTGTTCCTGGCCATATACGCAATGGTCGTCCCTATATTGGGAATCTACGCACGCTCAGAGCAGCTTGTAAGAAGCTCGGAAAGGGCTCTGCTGGCGGTCTTCGGCCTGCACACCATAGCTTCCTACGCCCTGATGAACGCCCTATACTCCAACGACTTCTCCTTGGATTACGTCTACAGCTACACCAACTCCGAGCTTCATCCCATATACACCCTCACGGCGTTTTGGGCCGGCCAGAAAGGCTCCCTGCTTTTCTGGGCATGGATGCTGGGGCTTTTCACCACCATGGTGCTGTTCCAGAACCGGAACCGCAACAGGAGCCTGATGCCTTACGTGGTTTCCCTCATCTCTTCGGTGATGGTTCTTTTCGGGCTGCTGATGGTCGTCGCCTCGCCGGTGTTCGAGAGGATGCCGTATCTGGTGGAGGACGGCTACGGGCTAAATCCGATGCTGCAGAACCCGGGGATGATCTTCCATCCGCCCACCCTCTATGTCGGCTTCGTGGCCTTCACCATCCCCTACGCCTTTGCCATGGCGGCCCTTTTAAGCGGCCACATGGGGGACATCTGGATAAGGACCACCAGGCGCTGGACCATCTTCGCATGGATCTTCCTGACCTTCGGCAACCTCTTCGGCGCCAACTGGGCCTATGTGGAACTGGGCTGGGGCGGATACTGGGCGTGGGACCCGGTGGAGAACGCCTCTTTCCTCCCCTGGCTCACCGGCACGGCGTACCTGCATTCGGTGATGATCCAGGAGAAGAAGGACATGCTGAAGGTCTGGAACATGGTCCTGATCTCCATGACTTTTGCGTTAACCATATTCGGCACCTTCATAACCCGCTCCGGGCTGATTTCCTCCGTCCACTCCTTCGGCGAATCGACGGTGGGGACCTATTTCGGCGTGTTCCTGGTGATAGTAGTGGCTTTTTCCATATACATGATCGTTTCCAACCTGAAGTTGCTGAAAAGCAAGAACGAGCTGGACTCGATGCTCTCCCGTGAAGCGACGTTCCTTTTCAACAACCTTATGCTTGTGGGGGCGGCTTTCGCGGTGCTGTGGGGCACCATGTTCCCCATGATCTCGGAGCTTTTCCGGGGCCAGAAGATCACCGTCGGCCCTCCATTCTTCAATGAGGTGATGATCCCCATCGGCCTGGGCCTGCTGCTGCTCACCGGCATATGCCCCCTGATATCCTGGCGCAAGGCCACCTGGATCAACACCAGAAAGAACTTTATCCTCCCGCTGGTCATAACGGCGGTGTCCACCCTTGTCTTTTTCGCCCTGGGCGCCAGGGAGGCCCTGCCCCTTGTCAGCCTCACCCTTTGCGCATTTGTCTCCGCCACTATAAGCACGGAGATAATCCGGGGCGCCATCGCCCGTTCCTCCACGGCGGGGGAGAACTTCGCCATTGCCTTGGTGAACCTTTTCCGGAGGAACAAAAGACGCTACGGGGGCTACCTTGTGCATATAGGGGTGGTCTGCGCCTTCGCCGGGTTCACCGGCGCCTGGTACAACGTGGAGGTGGAAAAGACCCTTTCGCCTGGGGAGGAGATCCATATAAAGGACTATACCCTCACCTATTACAAGAGCGAGGCCTCCCAGCCGAAAACGACATTGACCGAGAACCACGCCTGGCTCCTGGTGGAAAAGGGCGGCGAGAAGCTGGGATATGTCGTCCCGGAGAGGAACACACATATAATGAAAGACTGGCGCGGCGGCGCCCAGCCCCAGGACACTTCCGAAGTGGCCATCCATTCCACATGGAAAGAGGATCTGTATGTGATCTACGCCTCGGCCAACAACGACGGCACCGCCACCTTCAAGGTCCATGTAAACCCGCTGGTGGCGTGGCTCTGGATCGGGGGCCTGCTCATGGGAGTGGGTTCGCTTTTCGCCATATGGCCCGACGCAAGGGAGAAGAAAAGGTTCCTGGCAAGACACAGCGCCCAGACCGCGGAAGCCTCCGCCATCTGAAGATTCAGGGCGGAGGCCCGGGCTGTTTGGCTAAAAGGGGTTTACTTGAAGACGTCTAGGACGTTCTTGTAGACCTTCTTGGCCGCATCCCTGGCTTTCTGCCTGTCCTCCTCCGGCCAGACTTCCTTTTCCTTCTTCTGGATTTCGGTCTGTTCCTCTTGGGCCTGCGGCTTTTCAGCCTCTCCTTTGGGCGCCTCGGCTTTTTTGGCGGGAGCCGCTTTTCCACCAGATTTCTCGGGGCTTTTGCCTCCGCCGAACAGGCTGTTTAGTATCTTGCCGGCCGAGGAGATTTTCACCACATCCTTGACATTCATCTCTGCCCATTGCCTGGAGGATTTTTCATGCTCCTGATCCACTTCGATCTTCACTCCCTTGGGAGGCTGGAAATTGGCGTCGGAAACCCTGGCGTTAGCCGAAACCTTTCTTGCCGTGGCGTTGAAAATCATGTACGCCCCTTTCAGAGGGATGGGCGAGCCTTCCATCTGGCACACCTCCATAAACATGATCTCCGCCGCGTCGCAAGAGTATCCGGCGATTTTCAACTTCTTTCCGCCGCCGAAGTTGAATAGCATCCCGTTGAAATCCATTACCGTGCTGTCCTTGGCGGCTATGCTCCGGTACTGCTTCTTATCATCATCGCTCAGACTGGCGAACGCAGCCACGTAGTGTTTCACAGGGTTGGTCCATTTTCTTCCCTTTACACTTTTCTTGCCGGCGTCGTCATACTCGGTCGATACGCTGACCACGGTCTCCGGGGTGACGATTGATACGCCGTTCATGTCGTACCATTTGCCGTCGTCCCCTTTCATCTGCCCGTCCAGCTTCATGGCCCTTGTGGCGCCATGGTTCTTGAAATACACCGTCATTTTCCCCCGGACCTGGCCCGGGTCTTCCTTTGGCCCCTTCACGTCATATTCGATGATTCCCGTTTTCA
>JAOUNV010000060.1 GCA_029880775.1 Nitrospinota bacterium
CTTCTCCACCTTGCGGATAACCAGGCTGCCCGCCTTGATAGCCGCCTCCACTTTGTCCGCTTCCTCTCCGGAGCCTATCTTGAACTTTTTACCTTTCAGGTGGAAGGCTTTCGCGTCGAACGAAGGGGGTGTTTTTCCCTCCAGCGCGGCGGTGACGGTCCAATATTCCTCCGGCACAAAAGCCAGGATCTCCTTCTCCCGCTCCACCACCAGCCGCAACGCCACAGACTGCACCCTGCCGGCGGAGAGCCCCTTGCGCACCTTGTCCCACAGCAGCGGGGAGAGGTTGTAGCCCATCAGCCTGTCCAGGATGCGGCGCGCCATCTGGGAGTTCACCCGGTCCTGGTCGATCGCACCGCGATTCTCCATCGCCTTGAGCACAGCTTTTTTGGTGATTTCGTTGAACTGGACCCGATAGAGTGTTTTGCCCTCGCCAATCTCCATGGCGATATGGCTGGCGATGGCCTCACCTTCACGATCAGGGTCAGGCGCCAGGTAGATCACGTCCGCTTTTTTGGCCGCGTCGCGGATCTGCTTTATGACCTTGTCCTTGCCCTTGATGTTCACGAACTCAGGCTTGAAACCGTTTTCCGTGTCCACGCCCAGCTTCGACTTGGGAAGATTTTTGATGTGCCCCACAGAGGCGACCACCTGAAAATCTTTTCCGAGGTACTTTTTCAAAGTCGTCGCTTTGGCTGGCGACTCCACAATAACAAGGGATTTTGGCATCAGGTCTAACTCCAATTAGCTTCGCATGAACATTTTGCCGGCTGACTGTTTTACAACGCCTTTTATTTCAAGGGACAGGAGTATAGCAGATACCTTGCCTAATGGCAAACCGCATAAACCAGCCACTTCATCTATATGTACTTCACCGTTTTCGAGAATCTTTACCACCACGTTCTCATCATCGGTAAGCTCCATAATAGCCTTTTGGGCCACCAGGTCCAGCCCCATTTGTCTCTCCTTCACCCATCCACGCGCGAAGTCGGGCAAGCTGTCGAACAGATCTTCCACCTCCATAAACAGCCTGGCATGGCCTCTTTGGATCAGTCGGTTGGCCCCAACACTGTTTTTTGCATTGACCGGGCCGGGCACGGCGAACACCTCTTTGCCCGAGTCCAGGGCGGCCGACGCGGTGATCAAGGCTCCGCTGCTCATCGGCGCCTCCACCACAATCGTACCCAGGGTCAGCCCCGCCACCACCCTGTTGCGGATGGGGAACGTGGTCTTCCCCGGCGCCGCCGTCAAGCCAAACTGGCTCATCACGGCTCCATTCTGGGCGATCTTGTTTTTAAGGCTGTAGTGGTCCGCCGGGTAGTTGATGTTCAGCCCGCAGCCGAGCACGGCCACGGTCCTCCCCCCGGCTCGCAACGCCCCTTTGTGGGCCGCCACATCCACCCCCATGGCAAAGCCGGACACCACACATATTCCCGCTTTGGCCAGCCCCTCGGCGATCTTCTGGGCCATATGGCGCCCATACGCGGTGGGTCGGCGAGTGCCTACTATGGCAAAAGAAAGCCTGTCCTCCTTTCTCCATTCACCCTTTATATACAACACCGGCGGCGCGGCGTGGATATCCGCCAAAGAGGCTGGATAATCGTAATCCCCCAGGAAAAATATCTTGGCCTCCAGCTTCTGGGCCAAGGCCATCTCCGCCTCCGCCAGCTTCACCGGATCGCAGGTTTTGATGACATCCACCATGGCCGGGAGCGCTTCCCGCACGGTGGACAGCTGGTCCCTGCCTGTTTTAAACACGGCCCTGGCCGAGCCGAACCTGGCCACCAGCGCATGGTATGTGGCCGGATGCATATATGGCAGGCTGTTTAAAGCCACGGCGCAAAGTTTTCCCTCGTCCATCGCAGCCTCAAGCCACCGGACGTTCTGATGAGAAAAACTGGTCGAAAACCTCCCGCACCTGCGCCATTACCTCCTTCACATAATCCAAAAACTTTTCCGGGCCAGCTTCGGTTTCCACTGTCCGGGAGAGTCTTTTTATCAGCGCTGTGTCCCATTCCGGGATGGTGTGCAGCGCCTGCTCCCGATTCATCCGGACAGTATCCTCCACGGCCCTGAGCAGGCCATACCCCCGGATGAGGGTTTGCGACATCTGGGTGTCTATCCACTTGCGGCGCTTGGCCTCCCGCAAAAGGGTGATGGTGAAAGGCTCTGGAGCCTCCTGGCGGAACCGTTTGTCTATCCGCAGCCATTGGCAGATGAACTCCACATCCACCAGCCCTCCCTGGCCGAATTTTATATCCACCACGCCCCGCTTCACCTTCTCCTTTGTCATTTTGTCCCGCATCGCCACGATCAGCCCCACATCCTGGGGGGAGGGGGACTCCACGAACTTCCGCAGCAGGTCATCCACCCGCTCGCGCAGCTTTATATCTCCGGCCAGCGGCCTGGCCCCCACCAGCGCCAGCCTCTCCCATACCCCCGCCCTGCCGCTGTAATAATCCTTAGCCGCCGCCAGGCTCACCACCAGAGGGGCCGACACCCCCTCCGGCCTAAGACGCATGTCCATCTGGTAGCCGTATCCATAGGAGGTCAGCTCCCCACACAGCTTGATAACCTTCTGGATCAGCATGCCCACCCATTCGCGGGCGTTTTCCCGCTCCGCCAGAGCGCCTGTATAGTCGAATAATGCGATCAGGTCCATGTCGGAGCCGAAGTTCATTTCGCGCCGTCCCATTTTCCCCGCCGCCACCAAGGCCCACATTGCGCCTTGTGGCCGGGGGGGCAGGCTCTCCTCGGCTGTCCGGATCACCGCCGCCAGGTATTCCTCCGCCAGCCATGTCAGCCCCTTCATCAGTTCCTCACGCTCGGCCAGCCCCAATATCCGTCGCAGCCCCAGCCGCAGATTTTCCGCCACCTTGAAGGAGTTGAATAGGGCCAGCCTCCCTTTGGCAGGAGTCACCCGCATTATCCGGGAAAATTCCGCATTGTAGCCAGCCGCGTCGGCGGGCAACCCCACTGGGTCTGCAGCCAGAAGCCTTTCTATGATATCCGGCTGGCGGATAAGAGACGCGGTCAGGCTCTCCGATGATGAGAACACGCTGGAGAGAAGCTGTATCACCGGCCTGTGATTGTCCAGCAGGCTGTATAGCTGGTCCCGTCCCTTCTTGGCCTCCACATAGTTGGAGAAACCCAGGATCACCTGGTCCGGCCATGCGCTGGCGGCGGCCTTGGCCACAAGCTCCGGGCCGAACCTGTCGAAGGCGCGCTGGCTTTTTTCCGATGGGTGGGAAAAAGCGGGCCCATCGCGCAGCAGCAACAGCGCCCTGGCGGAGGCCGTGGGATGATCGAACCTTAGCGAATCTAGCCAGTGGATGATGGCGCCCTCATCCTCCAGCGGCGCGGGGAACCTTTCCGCCTCGCTCTCCTTCTCCAGGGTGAACAGGTCGAATATCTCCCGCACTCTCTTTCTCCTCCGGGAAGTCTCCTCCATCATCTTCTCCCCGGCGTCCTCCCCGGCAAAGCCCATCAGCCGGGCCAGGGCCGCCTGTTTTTCCAGATTAGCGGGGATAATGTGGGTCTGCAAATTACCGTCATACTGGATTCGGTTTTCCATCCTGCGCAAGAATATATAGCTTTCCCGCAGATCGGCATAGTGGGGCATAGAGACAAGACCCATGGCCTGGCATGCGGCCAGGGCCTTGAGGGTGGAGCGGGTCTGGAGAGTCTTGTTCCTGCCGCCGTACAAAAGTTGCAGAGCCTGGACTGTGAACTCGATCTCCCGGATGCCGCCCCGGCCAAGCTTTATGTCGTCGGCTGAGCTTTTGGCCGATTTCCTGGTGGTCAGGCTGCGGTCGATTTTGTTCTTTATATCAGCGATCTCCTTCAGCGCCGTCTCGTCCATGTATTTGCGATAAATAAAGGGCTGGAGCCTGTGCATTATCTCTTCGGTCACCGCCGGGTCGCCCCCGCAATGGCGCGCCTTTATCAGCGCCTGGCGCTCCCATTGCCGCCCGTAGGATTCGTAATATGTCTCCATAGCGCCGATGGAGTTTGTTATCTCGCCTGACGGGCCTTCCGGCCGCAGGTCCAGATCCATGCGGAACACGAAGCCATCCTCCGTCACATCGTTCAACAGTTTGTTGGTGGACAGGGCCACATGAGTGAAAAACTCGTGGAGGTGAACTTTCTTCGGGCCGGAGGTGGTTCCTCTGTCGGAGGTGTGGACGTATATCACATCCACGTCTGACGATATATTCAGTTCCCCGCCCCCCAGCTTGCCCATGCCTATCACGGCGAATCCCGCCAGTTTTTGCTCAGAGTCGTCTATCCCGGTGTAGACCGGGTCGCCATATCGTTTCCTCGCCTCCTCCATCGCCCAAGTGGCGGCGCAATGGATGGCCGTTTCCGCCACCTGGGTCCATTCGCTCAAAGTATCTCCCAGCTTGGCCGCGCCGGACAGCTCCCTGGCGCATATGCGGGCCAGCTCTCTGTGCTTGAAATAGCGCATCGCCTTGGGCGTCGGATGAAGAGCCATCAGCCCGGCCAAGTTCTCCTCCATCTCCTTTTGGCTCCGGGGCATATCCAGGATCCCCTCGCCCAGCAGCCAGCCCAGCTCTCCATGGCGGGAAGCAAGCCAGTTGACCAGATATTCCGATCCTGCCAGCATCCCATGCAGCAGGGCCATCCGTTCCATTTCTTCCGCGGCGTCGGGGTGGATTTGAAGCAGATGACTCAGGCGATGTTTGACGATCTCCGGATCGGCGGACATGGTGGCGATATCGTCCACGTTCATGCGAACAACCTCTTCATGGGGGCGTTTCTGGGCATGGCTTGCGGCAGGGCGCCAAATACAGCTTTCCACATTTCCGCCCCCTCCATACACAGGTAGAGCGGCGCGCCAGGCAAAGCCTCTTGCAAAGCGTTCTTGACGGTACTGAAAAGCCGTCGCCTGAGCGGTTTTGCGTATCGCATCTTGTTCGGGCAGAGCGCGAACTCACCTTTTAATATGCCTTCCGCACCGAACCGGCGACGGATTACGTCCTTCATGGAGGGGTGAAACCTCAACGCCCCCAGGCTGATCCATTCCACCCTGGCCGGATCCACCGCTTCGGCAAGCAAGGCGGCTGTCTGGCGATATCCTGCTTCCCATTCATCATGGATCACCAGCGGGTCGAAATGAAACGCCACCTTCCACCCGGCCGCCACCGCGCGCGAGGCTGCCTGAATCCTCTGCTCTATCGACGCGGCGCCCCTCTCCTCTCCATACGCGATGGCGGGAGCGTTCAGCGACCAAGCGATTACCACGTTTTCCACCGGTTTTGTGTCGAGTATGCTATCTATATTCACGGTTTTGGTTTTCAGTTCCAGCGTGACTCTGGGCCGCTGGCGGACCATGGCGATGAGCATGGAGGATATCCCCAACTCATGGTCGAACATCAAAGAGTCGGACAGCTCCCCCGTCCCCAGGCGAATGGGTCCATCGGTGGCGGCAAGCTCCGTGTCCAGTTCCCGCTCCATGTCGTCGAAGTTCACAGCCAGGCGGATTCGCCGGTCTGTCAGGTATCCTTGCAACACGCAGTATGAGCAGTCGATGGCGCATCCCTCCACCAGGTCTATCACCCAATAGTTGCAGCAGATAAGGCCCATGGTCCCCGGGCATTTGCGGATGAACCGTCCCCGGTTTTTTACCAGGACCAGTGTACGCTTCCCCTGGGCCACAGGATCGGCGGCCATAGCCAGGCCGTCACCCTCCGGCGCCGCCTGAGCCTGCTCCACTTCCGCGCCGGGCCATGCGGCGATGGCGCGCTGCAGCAAGGGGGAGGCGCCAGCCTCCTTTGTCACGGCGATTCTGTCAATGGGGTATCCACTCATGAGAGGTAATGTACATTAAAACGGGGGGCCGTGCCACTTGTGGCCACGCCACTTGTGGCCACGCCATTAGTGGCCGTGTCATGAGGGGATGGGGCACGGGGGAAGTGAAGATTAAGTTATTCGCCGACCGCGCCATCATATCCACTTGAACAGTTTTTCCAATCCACCCCGCTCCACCTTCCCCAGGGCGGCGATGGCGGCGGACATCGATTCGGCCCGGTCCGCGCGAATTGTCAGCTCGATGTGGCGCCCCTCAAAGTTTTTCGGCGGACGAATCCTCACCTGCGGCGGGAGAGTGAGTGCGGCCACCGCATCGTCGAAATCGTATTCCATGCTGGCAAGGGCGGGTTTACTTTTCTTTATGAGGGTGTTGAAGATGACATCGGTTCTGCGGGTCGCGTCCCAATTTTGCGCGGCGGCCTTTTCCATCTCATCCATCACTTCCGATGCGCTTAGCCCCTGGTTCACGCGGATATCCAGCAGCGCCTCGAACGCCTGGACGCATTGGTTCAGCCCCAACCTGTGATCCGTGATCCATTCAGCGGCCAGCTCCCGCTCCTCCTTTTCGAATTGGGCCAGCACAGCCGCCTGCTTGGCGCCCATGCCGGAGCTTGCGACAAGCGCCTGGGTGTAAGGGCCATATTCCGCCACCTGGGAGATGGCGTTGTACATAACCATGGATCGCTCCAGCCCTATGGCGGGGAACAGAGTGTCGATCACTTGCTCTGGAGTTTTGCCGAAACTGGCATGGGCCGAGCGTATCAGCATCGCTTTCTCCAGCAGGTTCAGGCCGCGGGTGTGGCTGTTTTCCTCTGCCTGCATAAGCAGCAACGTATATTCATCGGCGCCCTCAAGGATAAGGGCCGGCATCTTTTCTTGCGCCGCCTTAGTTGCGGCTCTGTATCTGCGGAAACCGCAGATAAGGTCATATTTCCCGTCCGAGGGGATCAGCCAGACCGGATTTATAACCCCGCGACGGGCCACGGAAGCATCCAGCGCTGAAATGTCATGGGGAAAAGAACAGTGGAATCTGGGATCTGGAATGATATCGGCCAGCGTCACGGGGCGGGCCTCCATGGCCCTGGCCCCGGCCAAAAGGTTCATGCCGAACGTCGCAGGGTGTACCCCATTCTATCCATGATATTACTCATGGAAGTGTTCCCCTGGAGAGCGAATGCCCTCATCCGCCTCATCTGGGAAGCAGGCGCCACGCCATTGTTCGCCCCGGCGCTGATGTCGCGAAAGCCCATCATGTCCATCATGCGGGTGAAGATAGAGTCCTCCACCCCCATGGCCTTTGCCAGGGCAGCTTGCCCCGCCGGGCCGGCGCATTCCAGGGAGACGTATGTGGTGACCATTACCTCCCTGTCCTCGCAGCAGAGGTATGGGACGATGGCTTCTATGGCCTGCTTATTGCCAATGGAAGATAACATCTTGATAAGCTCCAGCAGCAGGGGCTGCTCCGCCGTGGGGAGCCTGGGGATGACGATCCTGGCGAAAGAGCTTCTGTACAAGCGGAAAATGGCCCTGGCGGACTTGATCTTGTCCGCATCATGCTCGGCAAGGTCCAGCTTGCGAATAAGTATATTGAGGGTGGCCCAATAACCCTGTCTTGCGTAGGAATCGCTGACGCTTTCCCTTTTTTTGGCCCCGCCGATGATCAATGTCAGGATGCGCTCCCTGGAGCGTATCAAAAGTCGACTCAGCCAGCTTTGGCGCTTTTCGGTTTTTTCGTTCCTTATCTCATCCAGTATAATGTTATAGGCCTGGACGATGGAATGGAACTTGGTTACGTCCGCATGGCCGGACTGGTTGTCCGGATGATAAAGGCTTGCTGCTTTGCGGTACGAACTCTTGATTTCGGCTATACTAGAGTTTCTGTCGACGTTGAGCATAATATATGCCTGTTCAAGTGTGAGTTTGTTGCGAGAAACCATATGCTGTTAAATACACCCAATAAGACCACAATTATATGTAAATTTACACTAATTAGAACAAACTGTCAAGCAAATTGCTACTTTATTCACAGATAATGTCAAGAAACACATGTATGTTATTGATATGAAACCATTAATATTGATAGATAGAGTTTCTTTTGTCTACCCGCCGTCCAAGGGGCACCCGGCCAAACAGGTGCTGAATGATTTCTCCCTGGAGATCAACCGAAGTGAGGTGGTGTTGATTTCCGGTAAATCAGGCGCCGGAAAGACCACCCTGTTGCGGATATT
>JAOUNV010000396.1 GCA_029880775.1 Nitrospinota bacterium
GGAATTCCCCCCAAACCTGGCCCTATCCACAAATCTTCCCCGGAATCGCTAATGAAGTATCAGAAAAACTATATAATACCACTATTCATATGCATATAGTCAACCTTGTTAAGGAAATGCAAAAGCCTTTGCTACCAGGTTTACCTGCATGCGGATTTGAAACCCGACTTGCAAGCCTTTTGGTAACCGGCCTCGGCCTGATCCATCTCCCCCATGATCTCATGGACCTGCGCCCTTATGTAATACGCCTCGCCAAGCTTGGGATCTAGCTTTATCGCCTGGTCAAGATCCGCTGTGGCGGCGTCTACATCCCCAAGATCCTTTTTGGCCTTGCCCCGCAGAGCTAGGGCCGCTGCGTTGTTGGGGTCCGTCTTGAGTATATCGTCGCAAAGCTGCACCGTCTTGCTGTAATCGGCGGAACCATAAGCTCCCTTGGCGCTTCTTAGCATCTTCTCCGCCTTCTTCCCCCCGTCAGCATTGGCCCCTCCGGACCAGGGCCATTTTGCGTGGCTGTCTGCCGCCAAAAGGGCCAGCGCCATGACAACTATAACAGGTATTCTCATAATCCCCTCCTATTGTTGGCTTAACATGTTAATAGCTTCCTCCAAGGCCCTGCGCTCTTCCTTTGAAGGGTTCAGGGCTAGGGCTTTTTTATACATCTCCATCGCCTTGCGCGGCCGGCCAAGCTTCGACGCATACAGCCCGCCCAAGCTCGCCACTGCCATCATATATTCCCCATCCAGGCGCACCGCCTCTGAAAGCTCCCTCTCGGCCAGGTAACTTTCCCCCGTCTTGGATAGCAGTGTCCCCTTTAGAAATTTTATCTGTGGAGTAAACAGCCCCCTTCGGTCCAGAGCCTCTGTCCGCTCCAGCATCTTCAGTATCAGGGCAGGGTCGGCCGTTTCCATGGCCCCGAACAAAGTTTCCAGGTTCAACGACAGCAATGCGTATTCCGCCTCGCTGTTGCCGGAGTTAATATTTAGCGCGTTTTCAAAATGCTCTGCAGCCTGGCCCCGGGCGCCTTCGCTTTTGGCCACCTGGCCATGGAAGAACTCTGTCTGTGAATCGAATGCACGCAAAAGAGCGTCCTGCTGGCTTTCGATGGCGTTGGCCATTTTTGGCGGCCGGCGGAACAAGAGCATTCCTGCAAGGTTTGACCCCTTCACCTTCACGCCATCCTCGCCAAGCCTGGGTGCGGAAAACTCCACCACCGGCTCATCATCCACCAACGGAGGAATGTTTTCAACATATTTACTCAGCGCCCCGGGGCCCATCATATGGTTCGACAGTAGCTGGAAAGTATCGTATATCCCTATCTCGTTCAGGCTTCCGGCCACAGCGGGAATCTCGAACGCCCCGTGCAGAAGGCGGTAATCCAGTTCGCCGCCATCCTCCGCGCCTATCATTATGGCGTCCCATTTGGTGTACCACATGGCGCCTTTCGGAAACACAGCCTTAAAGGCGGCCACCAGCGACTTGAAATCCTCTTCCGATAGGTGATGCAGGGGTATCCACTGGGACAGCACCCCACCCGGCGCCAGGCGCCCCTTGGCGAGGCGGTAAAACTCCTCAGTATACAGGGAGACTATCCCGGCGTTGGACGGTGGCGGAGGCTCCGTGGATATGAAATCGAACTTGCGCCTGGTGGTCTTCAGGTAGTTCCTGCCATCCTCCTCCACCATGACAAGCTTGGGAGATGAGGAAACTCCAAGGTTCCCATCCGAGAAGTATGGGCCGGCGTTGAACACCTCCTTGGATATGTCCACCGCAATAACGCTGTCCAGGCCATGCAGAAGCGCCGCCCCGGCGGTGGCTCCTGTGCCGAAGCATATGACAAGGCCGGTCTTCGGGGCTGGATGGAGCAATAGAGGTATATGAGCCTGCAACCTTTCCAGCTGGAGAGCCTCCCTGAAAGTTCCTGCGATCGGATCGCCGTTGATCCAGATTCTTTTTATCGGTTTCCGCCCCACGGAAAGGTCCGTATCGTTCCTGGAGACCAGCACCGTGGCCGAAGGCCCTTCCTCGTAATATTCTACCTCCGCCCCCTGGTCCAGCTTTTGGACGCTCAGAAGATACGCCACATCCGGAGTTAGCCCTATATATACGAGAAAAGGCAATGCAGCGGCGCCTGTGGCCCATGCAAGCTTGCTTGCTTCCCCCGCCGCACGCCGAAATGCAAGAAGGATCCCCGCCCCCGCGGCCAGCGCCGCCAGCAAGATCATGCTGGACCTTATCCCCAGAATCGGGACGAGAAAATACCCCGCCGTCAGGGACCCTAAAACGCATCCGGCCACATTGACGGCGTAAAGACGCCCCAGGTCTCCTCCCGCCTTCTCGTTGCCGGTAAGATAAAGCCCGGCCGCCAGAGGGAAACATGCGCCCAGAAGCGCCGTGCATGGCGTGATAACCAAAAGAGCGAAAACCAGGGCGGAGGCCATCGGCTTCCCTCCAGGAATGGCCGCCGCAAGCCACCCCTTGCCGGGGGCGCCGGAGAGAAGCTCCATTACAGGCTGGTTGAACGCCAGGGCCACCGCAGAGCCGAGGGATAACACGCCCACCCCTGCCATCATTGCGCCCAGCAACAGGAAGGCGTCCTCCCGTTTGGCCGGTTTCAGCCTGGAGGCGATGGCCGCACCGGCGGCGGTTCCCAGCAGGAAAACGGACAGCACCAGGGAAAAGGCGTATGTTGTATTGTTCAATAGCAGAATCAACGCCCTGGTCCAAAGAAGCTCCAGGGCAAGACCGCAAAACCCCGTGACCCCGTAAATCAAGAGCAGGAATCTGTCATATTCCACTGGCTGCACGGGGCTTTTCGATTTGGCCTCTGTATCCGGGCCGCTTTTCCAGCCTTCCTCCCTGGCAACGATCCAGGCGGCGCCGGCGCAAGAAAAATTAACACAGGCCCCTGCAATCAAGGATGTTGAAAGCCCAAG
>JAOUNV010000395.1 GCA_029880775.1 Nitrospinota bacterium
CACCGGGGCGAAAACCATCTGCGCCATAATGAAAGTGCGGACGGTGATGTCTACAAACAGGATAGCTGTGGGGATCAAAAAGAGGAGCCCCTTGCCGCGTTGACCATTGGCGAACTGCCCCGCCCCAGGCAGGAACGCGGAGAGGAGCACAAGCTCCCACATCGTTTGCGGCTTCACCGGCGCATTGCCTCTGCCAGGAGGACTAGCCCCCGAGGGGTCAGCCCCCGTGGGGCCCACGTTTTTTTCCGCCATGGTCACACCACCTCTTTAAGGTCCTCGAAATGTGTAAAGGCTTTAAGGAAGCGGAACCTGTCTGCTATCTCGCTCCGCTCCAGCTTGCGCAGCCTGTCTATGGAAAAATCCTCCACAGTAAACGACGCCATCACCGAGCCCATGACAATGGCCTGGCGCAGCACGGTATCGTTTAACTCCGGCTTGTTCATCCGGGCGATGTGCCCCATGAATCCGCCAGCGAAAGTGTCTCCCGCGCCGGTGGGGTCGAATACGTCCTCCAGGGGGTATGCCGGAGCGGAGAATATTTCGCCTTTGTGGAACAGCAGAGCGCCATACTCTCCCCGCTTGATGATGACGGTGGAGGGGCCCATATCGCGAATGGAGCTGGCGGCCTTTTGCAGGTTATTGGCGCCAGCCAGCATCCTGGCCTCACCTTCGTTGATTATCAGGATATCCACCCGGGCCAGGGTCTTTTTCAGCTCGGCCAAAGCGCCATCTATCCAGAAGTTCATGGTGTCGCACGCCACCAGGCGCGGCTTCTCCATCTGGTCCAGCACTTTTTGTTGCAGCTTCGGGTCGATATTAGCCAGAAACAGGTAGTCGCTGTTGCGATAACTATCCGGCAGCTTCGGGTCGAACCCCATCAGCACATTCAACTGGGTATCCAGGGTCTTGGCTTCGTTTAAGTCATAGCCATACTCCCCCTTCCAGTGGAACGACTTCCCCTCGGCCTTCTCCACTCCGGCAGTGTCCACGCCGCGCTCTTCCAGCGTCTTCATGTCGGCATTGTCGAAGTCCTGCCCCACCACCGCCACCAGCTTGACTTTGGAAAAAAAACTGGCGCACATGGAAAAATACGTGGCCGATCCTCCCAGGGCGCGGTCGCGCTCACCAAACGGGGTTTTCACCGAATCGTAGGCCATAGTGCCCACCACAACAAGACTCATTCTTCTCTCCTATTCATTCAATTACAAAATTCTACCCCGCCCGCGCGGGTGTTGAGCTGTACCACAACGGCGGTATGACTGGGCATAGAATTCTACCCCGCCCGCGCGGGTGTTGAATATATTTTTTATAGAACCCTTTGCAAGATATTTTCAGACTCTATCAAAGGCTTCTGCGTCAGTCATCATACCCCCCTTTAGCGGGGGTATGATGGCTGTGTCAAAAAATTTTGGAGCGAGCTTGAGAGAAGCCTTTTTCCAAAAAGGTTCTTTCAAAAAATGTATTTATCAACTCTTCTCCCTGCCCGGCCAATGGTCGAAGTATTGCATGCTGGTCTTCTTGAACTCCCGGATGGAGAAAAGAACATCATACTCACTTATCCCCACAGTCTGCGACATACGCCTGGCGATATCGCGCACCTCCTGCTCCGTCTGACCATGGATCATGGTGAATAGGTGGTATGGCCACCCCTCAAACGAAGGCCGCTCATACGCGTGGCTCACCTCGGTGAACGAGGCCAGCTTCTCGCCGATCTCCTTGCGGCTCGCCTGGTCCGGCACGCTCCATATCCCCATCCCGTTGGCGCGGAACCCGGCCTTCTGGTGGCGTAAGGTAGCGCCGAATCTTCTGTAGTATTTCTTCTCGCCATAATCGCGCACTCGGGCGATCACCTCTTCTTCGGTCAGCCCCAGGCTTGCGGCGATGTCGGCGAAAGGGGTGAGGGTCATCGGTATTGTCCCTTGCAGTTGGGCCATGATATCCGCGTCCTGCGGTGTGATCTCTTTTTTCATACTCGTCACTCCCCTCCCGCTTCTTTGAACTTGAAGTCCACCTTGATCTTGAATTTCTGAAGCATCGGCATGTTATACACCGGCCCCATGCCGCATCTGCTTTCTATCTCCCCCAATATCGTGGCCACCGAATCCTCGTCCGGGGCGATGAGGGTGAACCAGAGATTGAACTCGTGCGCCCGTTCGTAGTTGTGGGTCACACCATGGTATTCACCCACCACCGCGGCAGCCTCTTCGATCCTGCCCGCCGGGATCTTCATGGCGCACAGGGTGGAAGTCCACCCCAGCCCCCGCGAATCGAAACTGGCGCCCAGCCTGCGGATCACGCCGGAATCCACCATCGCTTTCACCCGGTTGAACGCCTCTTCCTCGGTGACGCCCACCGCCGCGCCGATGGTCTGGTATGGGTGGCTCTCCACAGGAAAGCCGGTCTGTATCATATTAAGGATTTTTTTGTCTACATCATCCATGGTCTAAAGCCTTGAGTTATGGAAGATACTCCATGGCGGCGGTAAAAGCCGCTGGAGCGGTAAAAGCCGCTGGATCGAACAATAAACTTACACTTTGTGGAGGGCGCCGTCCAGTGATAAGTGGACCAGCCACGCCACATTCCCCCTTCATGACTCCCGGCCCGTCTGCTATCATTAGCCCATCAAATCCCTCGCAAGGTGACCATTCTTTTGAACAAAGCGCATCTCTCCGGTATCGTGGCGGCGCTAACCGCCATCCACATGCTCGCCTCATGGGCCATTCCCTTGCGCTATTCCACATACTCCCCCTCGGATGATCCCGCCACCTACTGGGTTGGCAAAAGCATGGCCCGCGCCAGGGCGGTGGTCCCCGTGATCCCGGACCGGCTACCGGGTCCGCTGGACGCTTGGGCCGGTGGAGAGACAAAGCGAATCGTCATGGAAGCGCCACCCGGCCCGGCGGTCATGGAGATAGCGTTCGCCGACACTCATG
>JAOUNV010000394.1 GCA_029880775.1 Nitrospinota bacterium
GCCCCACAGGGAGCATTGCCGATGAGCGGCATCCGTTTTCCTAAGGCCGTCTCAATAATCTAACGCAACACCTTTGATACCCTATCTTGCAAGGAGGTGTTGCATGGGAAATTATTTTCGACTATCCATTGAAGAGCGAAAAGAGATCAGCCTGGGCCTTTGGTTGGGTGAAACTCTGCGGTCCGTGTCGAAGCGTATCGGACGTTCGCCCTCGACCATTTCACGAGAGATTCTTCGTAACGGCGACGCTGTAAACGGATACCGCCAAACGCGGCCCAGAGGCGGGCCTGCCACCGGCGCCGCAGATGCAAGCGCAGGATCGAGCGGAGCCTCTGCCCTGAAGCTGGCTGTGTTTTCACCGCTGCGCGCGCGGTGGTCTCCGGATCAGATATCAGTTTGGCTCAAACGGAATTTTACCGAGGATAGTGATATGCCCTTTCGCACGAATCGTTATACACCTACGACGTACGATCATGGCAAGCAGATGGCCGAGCATCGATTATTTACCAAGGCGACGACGAAGATGATAGTTTACTTCGCTCATCCGGCCAGTCCATGGGAGCGGGGGGCAAATAAAAATACCAATGGTTTGATCCGGCAATATTTTCCTAAAGGAACGAGTTTTTAGAAGTGACGCGCAGACAGGTCAAGCAGGCTCAAGATTCGATGAATGGTCGCCCAAGAAAAGTATTAGATGCTTTTGGACAAGGGAGCTGATCCCGCGAAGGTTAATGTACTTGGCGGCACGGCTCTATCATTGGGCAAAACGGGCGAGAAGCGCAGCCAGGATTTGATTGATCTGCTGCGGCAAGCTGAGAATAAGTGAAGTGACTGTGCTCCTGGCGCCCCGTTACCCTTTCTCCACCGGCAGATTGGCTCTTTTCCATTCGGGGAACCCATCCTCCATCCTGCGGGCGGCCACTCCTTTTGTCCGCAGCTTTTCCACGGCGTCGAAGGCCAGCACGCAGTAGGGCCCGCGGCAATAGGCTATCACTTCCTTTTTACGCTTAAGGGTCTTGATCCATTTCTCCAGGTCTTTTAGCGGCACATTGATGGCCCCTGGCACATGCCCACTGGCGTACTCCTCCTGGGGGCGGACATCCAGCACGGTCACCAGTCCATCTTTGGCCCGCTTCCACAGCTCGCCAGCTGGCACCGGCTCCAGGTCGTCCTTCACTTTGAAATAGGAGTCCAATATAACTTTCACCTCGGCCATGCTTTTCTCCGCCACATTGCGCAAGGCGCCCACCAGGTCCACCACCCCCTGGTCCGCCAGAGAGTAATGTACGCGCAGCCCCTGCTTGCGGGCGGAGACCAGCCCCACCGCCTTTAGCTGCTGCAAGTGTTGGGAGACATTGGCCACAGAGAGGCCGGTGAGCTTTGCCAGGGCCTCCACATGGCGCTCCCCCTGAGCCAGAAACTCCAGAATCTCCAGCCTGTTGGCAGAAGAGAGCGCCTTGGCCACCCGGGCCAATTGCTCGAATAACAAATGCTTAGAATTTACGTTTGACATTATAAAGGCCAAATAATAGGATGTATTCAACTAATCAATTGAATACTATAACTAGGGCTTTCATCCCATTCGTATACACTATTGCCATTTGACGCGCGGGTCAATGGGGAATTGGGATGAAGAGGCGACTGATGGAAAAAACTATCCTGGATAACGAAGCGTCTATTAGGCTCGGCGTATTCCTCGGCGCCTTCGCTGTTATGGCCTTATGGGAGGGAGTGGCGCCCAGAAGGAGGCTTTCCATGACCAGGGCCGCCCGCTGGAGCGCAAACCTGGCCATCGCGGCTATTAACGCTCTCCTCATCCGTCTGATCCTCCCCGCCGCCGCCGTGGGGATGGCGTATTTCGTCCAGCAAAATGGCTGGGGGCTTTTTAATACAGTGGATCTGCCTTTGTGGCTGGAGGTGATTTTCGCCGTGGCGCTACTGGATATGGCTATATATTTCCAGCATCTGGTGTTTCATCACATCGGCTGGCTGTGGAGGCTACATCGCGTTCATCACGTAGATCTGGATTTCGATGTCACCACGGGAATCCGTTTCCACCCTGTAGAAATTGCCCTGTCGATGGCCATCAAGTTTTTCGTGATCGCCGCCATCGGCGCTCCGGCCATCGCTGTGCTTATTTTCGAGACGCTACTAAACACCACTTCCCTGTTCAATCATGGCAACGTCCGCATTCCTCTGCGGGCGGACGGGCTCATCCGGCTGCTCATCGTGACACCTGACATGCACCGCGTTCACCACTCGGTTTTAGAGCATGAGCACAACAGCAACTTTGGTTTTAATCTTTCAGTCTGGGACAGGATTTTCGGGACTTATCGGGCCCAGCCGGAAGCGGGACATCAGGGGATGGAGATCGGGATGCTGAGTTACCACAAACCTGCGGACAACGCCCTGGGCAGGATGCTGCTCATTCCTTTTCTGGGGAAGTGATGGACACCCCAACTGCCTCGGCAGGAACTGCCTTAGCGGGAACCACCACGGCAGGAACCACCACGGCAGGAACCGCCACGGCGTCCGCCGACACAGCGCAAGACACCAAGGGAAAAACACCAAAGGCCATACGGACCATGCCAGCATCCAGGCAAAGGTCCCTGGCTGGGCGCTATTCCGTATCGGTGCAGGCCGTGGCTCTGGCCGCGTTCGCCTGGGCGTTTTTCGGCTGGCTAAACGAGTCGTATCTATACTGGTTCGAAAATCCGATCTGGCTGAACCGCTATACAGAGTACGTCATCATCCTGGCGTTCGGCGTGTGGCGGATATCCGCAGAAGAGAACATATATACCAAAAAAAGGCTGGCCGTGCTGCTGGCGGTGGTCACGGTCCTATGGTGGCTCATCCCCTGGCTAATACCGTTCTACGAGCCGTATGTGGGCTACATGACCAGCCAGCCGGTGTTCCCTTCGCTGCACACTCCC
>JAOUNV010000397.1 GCA_029880775.1 Nitrospinota bacterium
ATGTTGTCCGATATCAGCGTAACCGGGATCCCCTCTTTCATCATCTCCCAAGTGGTCAGCCGGGCGCCCTGCAGCCAAGGCCGGGTCTCGTCTGCGAACACAGATATCTTCTTGCCGGAGAGGTGGACCGCTTTTATCACCCCCAAAGCCGTGCCATATCCCCCCGCCGTGGCCAAGGCGCCTGCGTTGCAGTGGGTCAGGGCCGTATCGCCATCGGCGAAAAGCTCGGCGCCGTTTTCCCCCATGGTCTTGTTGATGGCCAGGTCCTGCTCATAGATGGCCAGCGCTTCTAACTCCAGCTTCTGCCGGATGGTGTCGACGCTCCCGGAGCTGTTGGCGGCCACCACGGCGCGCATCCGCTCTATGGCCCAGAAGAGGTTCACCGCTGTGGGGCGGGTTTCCGCCAGGATTTTTAGGGCCAGGTTGAACTCTGTCAGGAACACATCCTTGTCATCGGTTTGAATATTTTTGGCCGCCAGCGCCGCCCCCATGGCCGCAGTCACCCCGATGGCGGGCGCCCCGCGCACCACCATTCGCTTTATGGCGGAGGCCACCTGCTCATAGGTGGTAAACTCCGGATACTCCTCCTCCAGGGGCAGCTTCCCCTGATCTATCAGGCGCACGGCGTCGCCTCTCCATTCAACCGTCTTGAACATGATATCTCCTTGAATAATACGCCTGGCGCACCCCCTCTGGCACGGGGATTTTACCATTCTATTTGCTGTCGGATTTGCCCGACTTGGCGCCTGCCTTTGTTGGGTCCAGCGCGGCGGCGGTATCCCTTAACAGCTTTACTTTTTCCATGATCCCATCATCGGTAGTGTCGCCCAGCCTGGCCGCAAGGCCGGGGGAGAGTTGCTCCAGCGTGAAATTCCCCAAGACGATGAATGTGTGTCCGCTGACGCTTTTTTTATCCACGTCTTTGCGCATGGCGGGCGCCACCCCCAGCGCCACCGCGATTATGGCCAACACCAGCGCCCCCTTGGCCACTCCCAGGCCGAACCCGGCGGCGCGATTTAACGTGGTGGCGGATTCGAACCGGTCGGTGAGCCGACGTATGCCATATCCCACCAGGGCCACCGCCGCCCATGCCAGCATGAAGACCAGTATGTAAGCGGTGATATCCCGCCCCAGCCCCTCGTCCACAAATCCGGAAAGCATGGAGGACACATTTTGCTGCGCCACGGCTGCCGAAAGCCCCCCGGCCAGGATCGACATGGCGGGGAATATCTCCCGCAGAAAACCGCGCCAGGCTCCCATCACCACCATGTAGATAATGATCGCCAACGCCAATGTGTCGAACCAATGCATGGAAGTATCCTTTCAGACGCTCCTGACGTTATTTCGAGCCTGTCTTCCCTCCGCCATGCACGGCGCCCGGCGCCACCGGAATGGACTGGCCGGGAACCGCCGGAGCGGCAAGGGACTGCTCCAGCGCTTTTTGCTCCGCTTCCTTGGCGGCCTTTTGTATGACAGCGTATAGTTGCTCCAGCCCTTTGGTCACTTCCCCGCGCTTTATCCGTCCAATGGAATCATCCATGGGAGCGGAAGGAATGGCCGGGTTCGCTTGCCCAGACGCTGCGGCCAAAGTCTGGACCGCCTCTTCATTTTTTCCGGCGCCAGCCTGGATGAAGGCAAGCTCCTTTAATATCTCATCCCGAGGATAATAATTGGCGCTGGTGGAAAGAGCCTTAAGCTTGGTTTCCGCCTCGTCGACCTTCCCCTGATCCGCCAGGGCCAGGGCCATGCCCACCTGGCTGAACTCGCCGAACATGGTCCCCTCACCCGCGAAGGCGGCCGCCAGGGCGAAGTGCTCGACCGCTTTTCCCGGCTCCCCCTCCCGCATATACAGCCCCGCCAGAAGCATCCTCGCCTGCGTCTGAATGTCAGTGCGGCTGGAAGATGCGATCAGGCTCTCATATTCCTCTATCGCCTCTCGGGGCGAAGCCTGACCGGCGGCGGCCTTACTTTCCAAAGCGGCCGCGTGAAAGAGCTTCGTCTGGGCGTCCTCCAGGGTCACTTTGCTGTAATAGCCGACCCCCAACACAATCAATCCCGCCACGAAGATCATCGCGGCGCCAGCCCCGACCTTCCACCCGTGCTTGTCCAGCCATTCCCAGGACTGGGCGGAGGGGTCTGTTAAAAGTTTGTCTCTGTCAGTTTTTCGTTTTGATATCCGGTCGTACCGAGCCATTGTCAGTTATCCCTCAAACCATTTTTCCACCAGTTCATTAGCGAACTGGAACATTGAATCTATCTCCTCGCCGGTCATCCCGGCGCCAGAAGCCACTTTCCTGGCCATAGCCATATCCATCAGATCACGGGGCGCGTGGGTGTCTGTATCAAACACCAGCCGGGCCCCAGTCTTCCTGGCCATGGCGGCCACATGACCATTGGCCAGGCTATGCCCTCCCCTGCCGCTTATCTCCAGCGCCACACCGTTTTTCGCCGCCAGCCGGGCGTCCTCCTCGCTGATCAGCCCTGGATGAGCCAGCACATCCACTCCCGCCTCGATGGCGGCCCGGTTGGTCCCCGGTTCCACAGGCTCCACGATTGTCTCCCCATGGGCCACCAGCGCCTTGGCTCCGGCCTTCCTGCATATCCGCGCCACTTCGGCGTACATCGGGGGCGGCACATGGGTGATCTCCGCTCCAGGGATAACCTTCACCCGCCCCTGGTACGTGGAGCAGAACCGGACAATCTGCCCGATGACCTCCTCCGCGTTGGCCATATCCACATGGTCGGTGATGGCCATCGCCCGATACCCCTTCATGGCGGCGCGGCGCGCCAGCTCCGAGGGAACCAGCGCTCCGTCGGACAAAAACGTGTGCATGTGCAGGTCTATCACCGCAGTCTCGCCAAAAATGTGGAATTATCGGTCTACGGCGCGCCTTTGCGCCGCGAAATAACCAAGTCAGGTATTCTA
>JAOUNV010000398.1 GCA_029880775.1 Nitrospinota bacterium
ACCGACCCTGTGACCAAGACACTTTTTTACCGAACCCTGCTGGACCGGCACAAAGACCTGTACCCCAGCGGGGTGGTAGCCCTGGTGGACCTGAAGGGGTTTCGCCATGTGAATAAGGAGCTGGAGCCGAAGGGGGGGGATAACATCCTGGCCCAGATGGCGGACAGGCTGAAAAAATCTATGGGGGAAACCGCCAGGATATGCCGATACAGCGCCGATACCTTCATGGTGATACTGCCTGGGCTGGATATGGGGCAGGCCCAGAAGATAATTATCGCTTCAATGGACGAAATGGAGTCCAATCCTTTTCATTACAACGGTGTGGATGTGCACATCACCCCAGTGGCGGGGATGGCCGCCTGCCCGGAAGATGGAAAAAGCTCCGAGGAACTATTGATAAAGGCGTATGAGGCGCTCCGGGCGGCGAAAAGTGATCCTGGCCGCAAGATACTGTTTTATTCCGATCTTCACCTGGTGGAGCAGGGAAGCCGGACAGGGTCATGAATTTGCTCCCTTCCGTTTCGTTGCGACACTGCAGTTGTACAAACCGGATATTCCCACAACTCTTTGAGCGCTAGAGGAAATTGCTGATAGCGCACGAAAACCCATGGTGCGCAGACAATCAGCCCAATATCCTCCGCAAATCCTCATACCATTTTCTTTTTGTCGCGCTCGATGGGGTGGGCCATAGGGACATTCCGGCTGGCTCCCCCAGGCTCTGGTAACCGCAAAAGGCAATAAAAATCTTAATTAATATTTCTTGACAAGGAGGTATCCATCCATGCTACTGTGTAGCACGGTTTAGGCTCATGTGGGGATTCGGATGGAGGTTAGCTTTAAAGACTTAACCTCACCACCTTTAGGATGTGAGAAGAAGGACGCTTTTGAAGTTATTTCGAACCTTGAAGCGGCGCGAGAAGGATTAATAAGGCTGCTACATGCTTCGGCGCCATGGGAGAACCGGGGATGGCGATGGACACGCTTTCCGACTAAAGGATTGAGAATGGCTCTTGCATAGCAGTTCAATGATTTATGGGAGTGGAATATCAATATATTTTGTTTGTAAAGTAAACTTGGCGGGATAGTTGTAACACGCCATCATTTTATTGGGAGTGGCAACTTATGGGAAAGAGATTACTCTGGCTGACTGTCGTTTTGCTTGTTGTTGTCTTGCTTTTGTTCTTTATGTTCAGGTCCAAAGATGAAACAACTACAGTTGTCACACCGCCGGATAAAAAACCCAATCTGACCCTTTTAATGAACGCAGATGGCGTTGAAACGGCCGAGTTCCAGCTGCAAGATTCAGTCATATTTGGCGCCTTCGATTTAACACCCATAACCGGTTACGACATCCGTATTGTCAGGGAAGAAGACGGGTTGGTGGTGTCGGAGACGAGGTTATCAACAGACCACATGGGTCGAATACCAGAAACACCGATCTGGTACAACATCGGGCTATTACCTTGCCATAAATACTCCACCGCCGAAAATGAAAAGGCGCCGCTACCTGCCGCAAAAATCAGAGACATGTCCTATGCTGGGAAAGGTTACAAGCTTAGCATCCTAGAAAAGGGTGTTGCGGTTAGGGAGTTAGTCTTTCATGTAGCCAACAAGCTAGTTCGGCCTACCCTGTACATAACAGATGAATGGGGTTGCCCAAAATCCGGTTTTTTGATTGGGGAAGAGGACATTTGGGTTGAGGGGAGAAATTTCCCAAAGGGCAGCATCGTTCGGCTTTGGGCTGTTTCCGCCAAGTCCGACTGGAAGGACGGCGATCCGCTGGAGGATCGGACAAAACAATACGTGGACAGCATGCCCCACTTATTTGAATTAAAGGGCGATGAGGCGCATTTCAAAAAGCTGCTTTGGCCCAAGGCGCTGACCTCGATCGGCAGCTATGACGCAGTTGCCGAGGTGGTCACCTATCGCTTCGGATATCATCAAGTAGCCGCTTCGGCTCCGGCGCAAAACGTGGTGGCGCACCGCGGCTATACAGGTTTTGTGATTCAGCGGCGGCAAGGGGCCGAGGAACCTCTGGAAATGGACATCGCCGGGGCCGTTTCAAGCCCTTTCGCGTTTCGTAGCGCCTTCCTTACTTCCGAAAACGTATACGTTGGGGTCGATCCGGCGGTCCAGCCATCGTTCGTGGGGCAGACAGCCGATGTTTATATCGTCGCGGACAAGACGGAGGCCCAGTGGGTGGCCGACACGAGCTTGGCGGATGTCACCGGTGTGATCGAAACAATTGCCGTAAATGGGGTATGTGGCAACTGCTGGAAGACACTGGCGTGGAGCAATCCGCTGACAGAGGGCAAGTATGATGTTGTATTGGATTTCAATAAAGATGGTCAGTATACGCCCGGTCAGGATTTGATCGATTCGCTCGACGCCACCGGCTTCACCGTCGCCAAAATGCGGGTCGAGTCCATCTCGTTTAATCATAGCGGCTCCGGCGCCGTCACCCTTTACGATGATACAAGTAACGCCATCATAACGCCTCCAGAGTATCTGTCGGCGGCGCAACTCGTCAAACCCGCCGCCTGGCCCAAGGGAGGCTCCCACTCCGTAAAGGCCGTTTTCAAGGCGGTTTCATCGGTAAGCTCCGCCAAGATATGGGCGGACGGTTTGTTGGGGGGCATAAACAGCAGCGCGTCTCCGGTGACGGTTTCGTTTTCCGGCGGCGCCGGCCAGGCGTTGTTCAACGTCAACTCTCCGTTAAATGTCGTGGACAAAACACTGGGGACTTGGGCCTGGAAATACAGGGATATCAATGGAGCAAGTTCGCCGCCCACGGATATGGGCAAAACCGGAGAACATATCATTTATACAGTTCTGGCCGCCCCCAACGCGCCCCAGGCCCAGCCTTGGGTGGGTGCGCTTGAGGTTGCCACCAGCCTGGCCGGGGGCAGCGCTACAGCCAGC
>JAOUNV010000478.1 GCA_029880775.1 Nitrospinota bacterium
TCATCCGCAGGGGGGGAAGCTGGGATCTGGGCTTTTGGCGGTTTGTTGCTATCCATGCGCGCTCAAGTTTTGTTTAATCCAGCCATCAAGATGAAGCGCCCACAGCGTTCAGCCCGCCATGGGAGAATTGCCGTCCACGGCGTTATAAAGCGCGGCTGAGGCTGCGGCAAGACCCAGCTCATTGTCTGACTTCATGCGCCGCATGGATAGAGGGGCCTTCTCCAGTGAGGCGAACGCCACCCGGATCGCGCCTGCCACTTTGCCGGAGAAAGGCAGGCCGCTGGACCTGAAAGGCTCTATCACACTTTCGACGCTCAGGAAAAACGCGCCGAGCCGCAAGAGCCCCATAGCGTTGGAGCCTCCCTTCATGTTGTGAGCGTTTCTATATAAGCTGTTGATTTCCACCATATCGGTCGGGTTGGATTCCAGAGCGTCCAGAGAAACGCTCATGGAAACCAGGGCTTGGTCGAATTCGGAAAGGAAGTCGTCCAGATATTCTTCCATCCCCGTCCCCTCGGCGTCGGGAAAGGGAGGCTTTTCGGAGTTGCTCTTTTCGTTTCCCGGGGGGATGGCCCTGCGCTTTGTTTCATCGATGTTTACAACTCTGGCGGGGCTGGGGACTCCGTGTTTCATATCACCTTCGGTCATATCGCAAATCGCCTGTCAGTTTCGCAAATCCAAAAGCTTTCTGGCGTCATCGCCATGGCGCCAGAGCAGCAATCCAGCATGATTGTATCAAATACCTCCATGAGATAACTGTAAATTACCCAAAATTACCCACTCAGCCAGATCGCTCAGCAGTGTCATCTCCCTCGCCCAGAATATCAGCCATAGTGATGATCTGTGTTAGATCCTCTTCCTTATGAGAAATGACAACATCATCGTCGGGCATATCCGACCTCGAGGTGATGGGGTCGGTTTCAGGTTTGTCCGCATCCACAAGCTCGGCCAGCTCATCCACCAGCACACCTACTACGCCAGCCGGGCCGACCTTGCAAACTATCACCCTGGACTTGTCGGTGATTACATCGGCGGGTCGACCAATCTTTATGCCCAAGTTTACAATAGGCGCAAGCGTACCCCGCAGGTTTATGATCCCCTTCAAAAACTTCGGAGCGTTGGGGACATCGAAAATTCGAATCTCGTCGGCTAAAAGAATTTCCTGGATAAGCAAAACGTCCATTCCAAAAGCTTGCCCTCCGAGGTGAAACTTGATGAATTTGGCCATAACGTACCCTTTAGGCGGCGGCGCGAAAATCCCCGCTTGGCTGTGAGAATTATCGGCGCCTCCAAATCTTACTCCCAGACGCGATTAAAATGACGTAAAAAACTTCCTGACATCCTGGAACATATGATAACATACCCAAGATTTTGGATTGCGTGAGAGCGCTTTGAAAAAGAAGCGTTCTACATCATCAATGTAAACAGACATCGGGTTTGGCGGGATTTTAAAGAAGGCGGAATGAAAAAAACTTTTTCAATGGCCGTGGTCATGGTAATATCCATCGCGGTTCTGCTTGCTCTCCCTGGCGCGTCCCTGGGGGCCGAATCATCCGAAGGCTCCGAGGAATCGCTGAACAGGAAGCTCGAAGAGCTTCAGATCGAGATCGAGGTTCTTTCTGCTAACGTCGAAAACCTGGAAGAGACGATGGCCAAGAGCGTCAATGTCTCCGGCTACATGGACGCCGAATATATAATTAACGATCAAAAAGGGCAAGCTGACGGCTTTCGGACTCATCATTTCTCCTTTTTCCTTGAGAAGAAGCTTTACAAAAAATGGTCGGTGTTTTCAGAGCTTGAGTTCGAGGACGCCCCCTATTTTGAAGCTGGATCCTCTGAATCTGGATTCGAGTTTGCTGAAGGGAAAATCCTGCTCGAACAGGCGTATATGGACTATACCTCCTCGCCTAACCTTGCTTTCAGAGTCGGCCGGTTTCTCACACCTGCCGGAATATGGAATATAAACCACTATCCGCCTTTCGTCACCACCCAGAGCAGGCCGCAACATATCCGCCATATTTTTCCTCAATACCTGGATGGGTTTGAGATTCACGGCTCGGTGAATATCCAGGACTTTATGGTGAACTACATGGGCTATGCCGCCAATGGGCAGGGAAACCCTGGCGGAGGCGACGGGAACGAGGAGAAAGCCTTTGGCGGACGACTGGAGTTCATGGTTCCTTTCATGGTGGAGATAAAGGCGGGTGTATCCGCGCTGTCGGATGAGCTCAACGATGGGACCGCAAAGAGCGCAACCGGGGTGGACATGCAGTTTAGGGTCCGTTGGCTGAAGATCCAGGCGGAATACGCCCAGGCCACCATGGACCCGGCCGAGGGTGAGGCATACGGCTCAAACGGCTATTATGTCCAGGCGCAGACCAATATCGGCAAATTAACATTGTTCGCCAGATACGATGTATTCAACCCCAACGATTCGGTACCTGACTCTGAAGTGGTCGTCAACACCG
>JAOUNV010000399.1 GCA_029880775.1 Nitrospinota bacterium
CTTTGCCTCTCCTGGTTCCATGTGGGGGCCATCGCCATCTTAGGTTTTTTGGGGGTGGTGACCCATTTGATGAGTTTGCGCCCCGGCCATCTGCTGGCCCGATGGCCCTGGAACATGGCATTGGCCGCTTTTATCGGGATTGTGGCCATGGCTGGAGTGGCGCACTCCGGGGCTTTGTCAGAAGGACTTGGCTGGATATTGACTTCGGACAAATTTATGGCCAGCGTGCTGGAGTCCCAGTCGTTTTTCGTTGAGAGGGGGCGGTTTTCCATATCGGGGGCGCTTCTGATGCTCACGGGGATCTTCCCTGTGGCGCTGATCGGCGTAGTGGTGATATTGGCGGAACAATGGAGAACCGGTTTTGCCGATGGCCGACGGCTGTTCCTGGCGTTCCTGACTTTGACGATGTTCGTTATGTTGGCTAAGCAGCGGCGGTTCGGGGCGGATTTCGGCCCCGCCATGGCGGTGGTGACGGCCTACATGGCGGTGAATGTGGCCACCAGAAGAGGCGGATCGCGCCGAGGCTCTCGTCTCATCGCAGGGGCGCTCACGGCGGTGGTTCTCCTCTCAGCTTCCGGGCCGTTCTTGTGGCAATTTGTCATCAGGCCACAGTTTTCTTCTGCGGCTGTCACGCAGGACCACTATCAGCGAAAGAACCGGTTCCTGGCCAGGTTGCGTGACATTACCAGCGGCTCCCGGATGGGCGGCGGCGAGGGAGTGATGAGCCATTGGGACCTGGGGCACAAGATCATGTACATCACCGGCATGGGGGTGGTGGCAAATAACTTCGGCCTGCATATCGGCCACGATTCATACCGCGACTGGTCCGCCTTTTTTCTTTCCACCAGCGAAGCTGCGGGGAGCCTTATTCTGGACCGGCGAAATGTCCGATATGTGGTGTCCGATTTCGATCTGGGAGCCTTGAAGGCGGCGGCGTTGTATATGGGGCTCGATCCCGCCGGGTACTACACTTTGACGCAGGCCGCCAATGGCCGATACACGCGGCAGTATGGCCCTGAGTTTTTCCAGACGCTCTTCTTCCGCCTCACTGCGGCGGCAGGTTCTCAGATGACTATCCAGACTGGAACTGGAACGATCGAGGTTCCGGCGCTGGGGGGCTTCCGGCTGATCCTGGATTCGGAACGGGATGACAAGCCCGGATACCTGAAGGCGTGGCAGAAAGTAATGGGCGCCAGGATATTATTGGCCGGGCCTCCGCTGGCCGAGGTGAGTGTGGTATATGAATTCACTTCCGCCTCTGGCCGCCGAAGAGTCTACTCCAGGTCGATAAGGCTGGACGATGAGGGGAAGGGGCGGATGATTGCGCCATATTCATCGGACCGGCCAGACCTTGGCCATGTGTCCAAATATCGTATTACCCACGCCGGGGGTGTAGCTGCATTATTTGTGAAAGAGAGCCAGGTGCTGGGCGGGGAAGCGCTGGAGGTAAACCTGGGGGTCGCTCCATGAATGAGGGGCCGGGTCAGATCTTCTGGGGTGGCTCTATAAACCCCAGTTCTTTTGCCTTCTCCAGCATCCGCTCTGCTGGTTCCATCGCCCCCTGGCGTCGCAGCGCCATGGACAGATGATAGCGCGCCTTGGCGTTGGAGGGATCCATCTCTATGATACTGTTGAAGATACTTATAGCGTCGTCATCGTTCCCACTTTTGGCCAGCGCCATTCCCAGGTCCATCCTGGCCAAGATGCTCCGAGGGGTAATGTTGACAGCCATTTCCAAATATTGGACAGCGTTATCATATTGGGCCAGGGCCGTATAAGCCCTTCCCAGCCTGTGGGCCAAGTGTGGCAACCCAGGCTTTTGCCGTATGGCCGCCAGGTAATACTCCGCCGCCCCTGCTATGTCTCCTTTGGCGTTTAGCGCCACCCCGATGTTGGCCAGGGTGAGCGTGTTGTCCGGGTCAATCTTTTCAGCCTCCATCAGGGTATCCAGGGCTTGATTCACCTTCCGCTCCGCCATCAGGCCCACCGCCAGGTTGTGATAAGGACGCACCTTGCCCGGGCTTTTCGCGACAGCGTCTTGCCACAGCATAGTTTGGCTACTCCACACCAGGTTGCGCTGATAAGTGGCCCAGGATAAAGGCGCGGAGCCCGCTATCATCACCGCCACCACCACCGTCCGGGCTCGGGTCGGCGACATGAAACCCAGCAGCGCTCCAACTCCCAGGGAGATCAGCGCCAGGATCAGGCCCGCCATGGGCAGATACATTCTGTGCTCGAAGGCCAGATCGTTCGGCGGCATCGGGAGGATGGACGACTCCACCGTCATGGCAAGAAAGAAAAAAATTATCCCGAAGGAGGCTATGCGGTTCGCTCGAAACATCACCATGCCAAAGGCAAGCAGCGCCAACAGAAGCATGAGTGATGGGGCGTAATCCATGAAGGTTTCCGGCAGAATAATGTGATGATCCACATTCTGCCCCGTCGGCCACAGGAACAGCCCAAGATAGAGGACTATGACATTGAACTGGGTGATAAGGTAGGTGAATGGGGAAAGCTTCCCCTCGGCGGTGAGCACGTCTCTTAGCTCCCCGGCGTCCGCCATCACTGTCAACAATGGCGCCAGCAGCAGCAGCGGCAGATATAGCCGCAAATATGGCGCTCTTTTCTTTATGGCGGAAAATGAGCCGCTGATGAAAAAGAAGTCGAGCATGATAATGGCCACGGGGAGAGTGACCGACAACTGCTTTGTGAACATGGCGGCCACAGCGCAAGCCAGGGAGAGTCCCAGCCACGCCTTCCACCTGCGGGGGCTTGCCCCTTCCTTCTGCTCCAGCGCCGACAACAGGTACAACGTCATGGAACCGAGATAGAACATGGCCACCATAGAAGTACCCCTCTGCCAGATATAGGCGACAGCCTGGGTTTGCAGTGGATGGACAGCGAAGATAAGGGCCGT
>JAOUNV010000061.1 GCA_029880775.1 Nitrospinota bacterium
AGCTTCCGGCTCTTCCAGCGCGATTTCCGCCTCCGGCTCCTCGAAAGCTATTTCAGCTTCCGGCTCTTCCAGCGCGATTTCCGCCTCCGGCTCTTCGAAAGCCAGCCCCTCATCCGGCTCTTCCATGCCACCGTCAAAGGTAATCTCCTCGGAAACCGGTTCCATGGCCGCAGTGTCCGGGACGCTCTCCTCTTCAAGAGATATCTCATCGGAATCGAAGGAAATCTCGTCAGATCCGCTTGACTCCGCTTCTTCCTCATGCTCAGGAATATCTATATCCCCCTCGGCCTCTGGCATGTCAAAATCGCCGGTGGAGTCATCCAGGGTAAAGCCGAAGCTTCCGTCAGAATCGTCCCCGCCCATGCCACCCATTGCCGCTTCTACGGACGAGGTCATCGGCTCGTCCTCCCCATCGGACGTGGGGCTCATGAAATCCGGCTCCTCGAAACTTCCGCCACCTCCGCCACCGTCAGGCGCGGATTCCACCGCGGCGGCGCCAAAGGACAAGATGCCCAGCGATACCGGCTCCAAGAATGTTATGTCATACTTTGATTTATGCGCCGAAAGATCCTTGGTGCATTTTCGGCAAGAGGTTAGATAGTCAAAGCTGACGTAGCTGCAATAGGGGCATTTCATTTTTTATTTTACCCTGTACTTGTTTGGATGATCACTTTATTATAGATTAATTATCATATACTTTTAGAAAATGGTCAATTGAATTTGACACTATGTAATGAAAAAGTCATGGTTTTAGCCGCCGCGCTCCCCATGGAATCCAGTTTTTTTCTCAAAATGCTCTCAAAGGTGGAGAAAATCGTTACAAAGGCGACCTTTTCCATCTCCACCGGGTATACGCATGGAAAGCGGATTTTCCTCCTGACTTCCGGCCCAGGGGGAGATAACGCCACTTTGGCCCATGAATTCCTCCACTCCAACCTCAACGTGGGGCAGGTGATAACATTCGGGCTGGCAGGGGCGTTGGAGAAAAATCTGAGCGTGGGCGATATCGTAATTCCCTCGTCTGTGGGCGTGGCGGAGGGAGGGCCGGATGACGACCTGCCCCTGGACCCGGTATACCAGGCGGCGGAGTATCGCGGCGATGTTTTTTGTGGCGGGCTTGCTTTACAGTCCAGCCAGCCTCTTGGCCCTGAACAAAAAAGGACTCTGAGTGGACGGGGGGCGATATGTGTGGATATGGAGTCGCACACTGCGGCGACTATCGCAAAAAAGCATGACGCCAGACACAGCGTGGTGAGGGTTATCTCTGATGAGGTAAATACACCTCTTGATTTGACCAATCCCAAGGCGGATGTCCGGTTCATGGCTTCCGCCAGGATGGCGGGGGAGCGCAACGCCCGGTTTCTGGATGCTATGTTGGCCGGGGAGGGGAACCGCGTCGGATGAAACGGAAAGTGGAATATATGGAAAAAACAGACGACCTGGACTGGTATCACTCTCTTGTCACCAGAATGAACACCATCCGTGACGAGGAAGAGCTGAGGAAAGCCCTGGATATACTCTTAGAAGACCTTATGGCGCTGCTGGAAGCCGAAGAAGGCGCCATAAGAGTCTGGCCTGCTGATAAAAAATCCACCGTCAGGGCCCAGACGAGCACAAAAAATTTCAAGCTGTGTTTCGATCAACTCGACGCTCCGGAATGCGTATGTTCCCAGGCCCTTGCCTCCGGAAAGATGGGCACCAGGAAGCTGACAGTGGCCGCTCCCCCTCCCGGCAGCCCATGCGCCAAGCTGGGAGCCGAAACGGTGATATGCGGACCTGTGGTCACCGCTGGAGACGCTGGCGGAATTTTTATGGCGACATTGAGCAATGGCGCCCAGGGTAGCGGCGACAATACCAAGGCCCCGGACGGCAAGGCGCTGAAGCTTTCGTCCATGGCCCTGGCCAGCTTGGGTCACACTCTGGATAACCTGATGGACCGCAGACGGGACGAGGCCATGGCCCGCGACATGGAGACGGTTAACTATATCGGCGGATTGATCGCCGGAAAACTGACTCTCAAGGAGATGGTGCGGGAGATAGTATCGCGGCTGGGCCAGGTGCTGGAGACCGACGAGGTGAACGTGATCGCGTATGACCAGGAACGTGAGGAACTCTCCTTTCTGGCCAGCTACTTCCATGGCGGCTCAACATTGGGCCGACCAGAGGTATACCCTCTGTCCGACGGCATGAACAGCTGGATTATAAAAAACCGTCGTCCTTTGCTGATGACTCACGATACCGTCACCGAATGCGCAAAACTGGGAATCCGACACGGTGGCCGACCCGCCAAAAGCTGGCTGGGGGCGCCGATGATATTCCAGGGGATAGTGGTGGGAGTGGTCTCTGTGCAAAGCTACGGCAAAAAAGGGCTTTACGACGAGGACTCTGTTGCTCTATTTAAGGCAGTGGCCAACATGTGCGCCGTAGCCGTGGTCAACGCCAGGATGTTCGGGGAGATCACCGAGCGGGAAGCGGAAAAGGGGCGGCTTTATTTCTCCCTGACCCACGACCTTCTCTCCCTGATAAACCCAATCGCCGGATTCGCCAGGATACTCAATTCCACCCCCTCCGAAACTCGCGAGGAGACATCAAGGATCGCCTCCGAAAGCATCCTGATGGCCACAGACAAGATCACCCGCTTTGCCGAGGATATCCTGGTGTACGCCAAACTGAAGTCGGGAAAGCTGGCGCTGGATATTTCCCGGCGAAACCCGGCCGAGCCGTTGGAGCAGGCCATCAGGATATACACCCCGGAGCTCCAGGCTCGTTCTATCAGGCTGGAGCTGAACGGAGCCGAGGTGAATCTGAACGAGAAACTTACTGTGGACAACGCCCTGGACGCCGATCTGGACTCGGCCCAGATGGAACGGGTGTTCCTCAACCTGATTAGCAACGCGATCAAGCACGCTCGCTCTGTAATAGTGGTGTCGATCAAGGCGACAGACTCGGCGGTGGAAATAATGGTGGGCGACGATGGCGATGGCGCCCCAAAAGATGAATGTGAAAACCTGTTTCTTGATTATTACCAGGCCCACAAGGGAAAAAGAGGAGTGGGGCTGGGGCTTCCTTCTGTGAAAAAGATAATCGAGATGCATGATGGGAAGATATGGATCGACTCGGACACCGGGAAAGGATTTACAATAACCTTTAGCTGGCCCAGGACCTTGGCGGACCGACCGAAGGCAAGGCGGGGAGTGGAGACTGGCCATGACAGTGGAGTCCATCAGCGCGTGGAGGCCACTTTATGACAAGAAGGGGCTGCAAGGGCCGCTTGGGGAGAGGATAAATGGCGGAGAAAGAACGGATTCTGGTGGTCGATGACGACCTGAACACCTTGAAAATGGTGGAAAGCTTCCTGGCGCTCAAGAAGTACCAGGTGGTCACCTGCCTCACTTTTCGCGACGCTATGAAGGAAATTGACGCAGGTGAGTTCGACGCCGCCGTGATCGACTATTTCATGCCCAACACCACCGGGCTGGAGATGATGAAGGCGTTTCACGCCACCGACCCGGACCTCCCGGTGATCGTGCTCACCGCTTCCAGGGACATCAAGGTGGCCGTGAACATGATAAAAGAGGGGGCGTTTAACTACCTGATCAAGCCTGTGGACCCGGACGAGCTGTATGTGAACCTGGACAATGCTTTCGTAAACCGCCGACTGAAGCGGGAGAACAAGAAGCTGAAGCTGGACTTGAAGGACCGGTATAAGTTCGACCACATAGTGGGGGATTCGGGCAGAATGCGCGAGGTGTTCGACCTGACCGCCAGAGCGTCCAAGGTCCGCTCCAACGCTCTGATAATCGGGGAGACCGGCGTGGGGAAGGAGCTGGTGGCCAAGGCGATCCATTTCAACAGCGACAGATGCGGCGGGCCTTTTATTGGTGTCAACTGTTCCGCCCTGGCGGAGTCGCTTTTGGAGGCGGAGCTTTTCGGGATAGAAAAGAACGTGGCCACGGGGGTGGACGCGCGAATGGGCAAATTCGAGGCGGCGGATGGCGGCTCCCTGTTCCTGGATGAGGTGGGGGACATGTCACCATCGATACAGGCCAAAGTGCTGCGGGCGATCCAGGAGAGGGAGGTGGAACGTGTGGGAAGCCATACTCCACGCAAAGTTAATATAAGGATCATAGCCGCCACCAACCGGGATCTGGAGGCGGCGGTGGACCAGGAAACTTTCCGCAAGGATCTTTTCTACAGGCTCAATGTACTGGTGATCCCAATCCCTCCCCTTCGTCTGCGCAAGCAGGATATCTCTCCGCTGTGCGATCATTTCCTGGCCAAGTTTTGCGCGGAGAATAAGATGGAGGTGAAAAATATCAGTATTGAGGCCGCCAAAATCCTGATGTCGCACCCTTGGCCGGGGAACGTCCGGGAGCTGGAAAATACCATGGAGAGAGCTGTTATCCTCTGCGATGAGAAAACCATAACCCCGACGCACCTTCCCGATAATCTGGCGGCGGCGTCCATCCTTCTTGAGGGAGGGGCTGACGGTGACGATTGCGCCGACCTGGAGCAGATGGTGAGTAAATTCGAAAAAGGTGTCATCCTCGACGCCCTGGAAAAGTGCGCCGGACGACAGAACAAAGCTGCTCAGATGCTGGGAGTCAGCGAGAGGAGTATGTGGTACAAGATAAAAAAACTGGGCATCCAGATAAGCAAGGATAGCTGACCGAAATAATAATGGCCAATTCTCGCTGATGAAATGTTGTATAATCTACGTTGCAGGTAGGTCGCTTTCAATAACGTTTTCGATATTAAGGAGGTTTTGGGATGAATAGGGGATTTGTGGCAATAGCCGCTTTATTGATGGTGTTATCTACAGCGGCTTGCAATAAAGGTGAATTGGAAAAAGCCCGCTCCGAAAACGCCGCGCTGGCCCAGGAAAACGCGTCTCTTAAATCAGAATTGACTAATCAATGGGCCGCAGGCCAGCAGCTGCAACAGACATGCGCTGAAACTTCCGGAGCTTTGGCTGCCGCTGCGAACACCGCCGCAAAAGCCGCCAACGACGCCGCCATCGCCGCGGACGCCGCAGCAGCAGCTGCCAGCGACGCCGCAGCCGCCTTCAGGGCCGCAGCAAACATATCTGGCGGAGAAACCACAACCGAGGAGGAAACTCCCGCCGAGGAACCAGCGGCTGAGGTAGCTCCAGCTGAGGAAGCGCCCGCTGTTGAAGAGGCTCCTGCTGAAGAAGCGGCCCCAGCCGAAGCGCCAGCAGCCACCGAAGGGGATGCGGCCGGAGCGATGGATATGGAAATGGATCATAGCCAGCATATGGACCACAGCCAGGGTCAGTGACGCCGACTTTATTCGCAAAGGACAGGGCCGGAGGAGCGATCTTCCGGCCTTTTTTTATTGGGGGCCGTGGTGTGGGAATCGAATTATGTCGATCACATCATGGAAAACGCCAAGGGTGGTTTTCAAAACAGACTAAGGACCATGACTGAAAATTGCTGAGATATAATCCGCCAATTTAACTTCATAATGTAATACGTCGTTAATTACAAGATATTTACGGAACGCTTCGCGCTCATTTTTATCAGGAAACACTCTGTTGGGGAGACAATTCAATGTTCCATCGTCAGAAGAGATAATTATGCCCTTGGATGTGTCCACGTAATATTTCATTTCTCCCCAAGCTCTGACAAAACTGCCTACACCTTGGATGTCCAGTTGAACGCCGCTGTCCTCGAATATTAATGACACTTCTTGCGTAGCCGCGTTATTCATCCGGATTCGTCTTCGGCTTAACCATGGAGCTACTGCCGAGTAATAAGTTATTATGGTTCCTATAACCAGCAAAAACAGGGAAATCCGCATGAAGCCTTCCTCCGGAAAAGAAAAGACACCACTTAGTGTAAAAACGCTACCCTGTATGAAAAAGACACCGATGAAAGTTGCGCTTTGACGCAGGGCAGGCCTGGCGAACACTTCACTCCGAAAGGCCTCGTCCGCTTCCAAAAGGTCTTCTATCGTGCTTGTAAACTGGAATTTATACATGGTAGCCTTCAGTATATCGATGCTAACAAATGAAAAGTTATTTGTTTCTATGATGCGCATGGAACATCAGATCAGTAAGTCACATCGAATCCGGAATACTCACCCGTGGCCCGCTCCCACGTCACCTCCAGCCCATCCACGGATGCGCCTGGCGGGCCGTGGCGCAACCACCCCACGAATATGTCCAGATCCTCACGCTCCCCCTCGGCCACCACTTCCACCTGGCCATCTGGCAGATTGCGCACCCAGCCTGTTATCCCGCCAATCCTTTGCGCTGTCTCCACGGTGGTGGCGCGGAAAAACACACCCTGCACAATTCCGGAGACTAATACATGCGCTCTTTCAATGCCCATAAATAGATTGTACCAGCGGCGGCATTAGCGCGGCAACTTATGGGCGCCATTCAGATGAAGGAGGAATCATTGGCCACCCTCTTGCGCCCCCCGTTGTCAACGAACGGATATCTCAAGCAGAAGGATTGGTGGTGTGGACGAAAATCATGAAAAGCCTATAGACAAAGTTTTTCCCTGAAGAATTCGACTAACTCCTTGTCCACGCTGGCAATGTGGACATCCTCCAGGTATCTGAAATGATCCGCCAGTATGGGCGAAAGAACCTTTTCGCCCCGCTTTATCTGTTGGTATTGCGAGTTGATTTCCTCGAATATCCGCTTGTGCTCCTGCATGTGAACTGTCATGTTCGGAAAATCACTCTGGGCCATCAGGGTGTTTTCCGTTGAGAAATGAACATGTAGTAGATTTACCAATTCCTTCAGTTGCCCTGTTAAGTTTTCAATGGGAGCGCCTTCGACCGAATCGTTGAGCAGAGAGTCTATAATAGAAGATATTTTCTCGTGTTGTTCATGAAGCTCGGAAAGATCGCTCTTTATCCTACTCAAGGACGCCACTTGAATAATTCCCCAATATTAGTACACACAAAAAAACCGCGGATGCGAAAAAGGATATAATTAATAACGCCAGCCTATTATATTACGAAGCGTTTAGCAACAAGAATCCATACAACAGGCATGGCGCTACAGCCATAATAAGGCGTACTATGCTTACATACATTCTAATTCTGGCCTGCAGCGACCAACCTGGATTGAAATACCAGGAATATAACATAGGCCGGCTCTACCCCTACACCCTACATAACAAGCACATAGACACATCCATCCACTACTGCTCATCTTAGGGAGGAATACCTAAGCCACTGGAGTGTTTACATTTCCTTTATTCTCCTTTAGAATACAGAGAATGATTTTCATTATCAGTATGCTTTTGGAGGTTTAAATGATCAATCTAACTGATAAGGCGGCAAACGAAGTCAAAAAATTGCAAGAGCGGATGAAGGCTCAGGGAAAAGGATTTCGGATCGAAATTGTACGTGGCGGGTGCCATGGATATTCATATGAATTCGGATTTGACGATGAGCAGGAGGACGACCATAAATCGGTCACCAACGACATCACAGTCCTCACCCGCGCAGAGGTATCCGAAATGGTGGATGGGATGACCATAGATTTTGAAAACCAGATGGCCGGCGATATATTTGTCTTCAAAAATCCGAAAGCGGCCAGCGCTTGCGGATGTGGGAATTCCTTCGCCATGTAGCAGGCTCATGGTAAAAAGTATACCGCGCCCACCTGGGGAACCCGATATATAGATGAGACCTCCCAGCCTGCAAGACGGCTTTAGACGATAGTCCCCTCCCAGGCTATCGCTTAAAGCCGTCGACGGCCATCCAGGAGGGCGCCCTAGACGGTGGCGGCATATTGGGCTTGGTGGGAAGGCTTGCGGCAATACTGGCGCCTACCTGGGCCCTTCTCAATTTCATTGTCACGATCAACCATAAGTAATAGTACGCCATGCTCCCCCCTGCTCAATATTAGTTGACAAGTCAACAGTATTGTTGATATATCATCTATATCTAGTCGTTATAAGGATATGGTCTTGACCACAGCTTTCGCCCCTGTGAAAAAACGCGCCCAATGGGCTCTCGTCGCCATCCATGGCGCCCTCATGC
>JAOUNV010000400.1 GCA_029880775.1 Nitrospinota bacterium
AAGGATATCAGGTGTGCCTGGTCAACTCCAATCCCGCCACCATCATGACCGACCCTGAAATGGCGGACAGCACTTATATTGAACCGGTGACTCCCATGGTGGTGGAGAAGATCATAGCAAAAGAGCGCCCCGACGCGCTGTTGCCCACCGTTGGGGGGCAGACCGGCCTGAACACCGCCGTGGCCTTGGCCAAAAGCGGCGTGCTGGAAAAATATGGCGTGGAGTTGATCGGCGCCAAGCTGGATTCGATAGAGAAAGCCGAGGACAGGAATCTGTTCAAAAACGCCATGCTCAGTATTGGTCTGAACGTCCCGGAGAGTCGACTGGCCAACAACATGGAAGAGGCGATGGCCGCTCTGGAGGTGATAGGTCTTCCGGTCATCATTCGCCCCGCCTTCACTTTGGGGGGCGCTGGCGGCTCTGTAGCGTACACCCAGGAGGAATGCCAGGAGAAGTTTCGCTGGGGCCTGGCCCAAAGCCCGGTCAGCCAGATTCTTATAGAACAGTCCGCTCTGGGATGGAAGGAGTATGAGCTGGAGATCATGCGGGATATCGCGGACAACACCGTCATCATCTGCAGCATAGAGAACCTGGACCCGATGGGAATGCACACAGGAGACTCCATCACCGTGGCTCCGGCCCAGACGCTCACCGACAAGGAATACCAGATCATGCGCGACGCTGCATTGCGCATAATAAGGGAGATCGGCGTGGAGACCGGCGGCTCCAACATCCAGTTCGCCGTCAACCCGGAGGATGGCGCGATGGTGGTAATAGAAATGAATCCCAGAGTGTCCCGTTCCTCGGCGCTGGCGTCGAAGGCTACCGGCTTTCCCATCGCCAAGATCGCCGCCAAGCTGGCGGTGGGGCTCACCCTGGACGAGATCCGCAACGACATCACCCGGGTCACCCCTGCCAGCTTCGAGCCCTCCATAGACTACTGCGTGGTGAAGGCGCCCCGGTTCGCCTTCGAGAAGTTTCCCGGCGCCGACGCCAGCATCACGACGCAGATGAAGAGTGTGGGGGAGGCGATGAGCATCGGGCGCACTTTCAAGGAGGCGCTACAAAAGGCGCTGCGGTCGCTGGAGACAGGCTCCTTCGGGTTCGAGCAAAAGTCCGCCATGACCGAGGCGATGATCGAAAGCAAGCTTGTTGACGCCTCGTCGGAGAGGTTGTGGATCCTGGGCGAAGCGTTGCGCCGGGGCTGGGGGATTAAGCGGGTTCACCAGTTGACCAAGATCGACCCCTGGTTCCTGGAAAACATACTCCAGATCATTGAGGCGGAGGGGGAGATCAAGAGAAGCGGCCTGGACGACCCGGAGCGGCTGCGGGATATGAAGAAGATGGGATTTTCCGACCGAAGGCTGGCCCATCTTACGAATACAACGGAGGATGATATCCGGGGCCGCCGACACAAGGCGGGGATACGCCCGGTGTACAAGCGAGTGGACACATGCGCCGCGGAATTCGAAGCATACACACCATACCTCTACTCCACCTATGAGGAGGAGTGCGAGGCCATGCCGACGGGCAAGAAGAAAGTAATGATCCTGGGGGGAGGCCCGAACAGGATCGGCCAGGGAATAGAGTTTGACTATTGCTGCGTCCATGGCGTGATGGGGCTTAAAAAGGATGGCTACGAGACCATTATGGTCAACTGCAACCCGGAGACGGTCTCCACCGATTACGACATATCGGACCGCCTCTATTTCGAGCCGCTGACCCTGGAGGACACCCTGGAGATCATCGACAAGGAGAAGCCGGACGGTATCATAGTCCAGTTCGGCGGCCAGACTCCGCTGAACCTTGCCATGGCTCTGGAAAAAGCCGGCGCCCCCATCATCGGCACATCCCCCGGCGCCATCCACCTGGCGGAGGATAGGAAAAGCTTCAAGGCGCTGTTGGACAAGCTGGGCCTGCGTCAGCCGGAAAGCGGCCTGGCCACCAACGAAGAAGAGGCTCTGGCCATCGCCCGCTCCATCGGGTACCCGGTGATTGTACGCCCATCCTATGTGCTGGGAGGCAGGGCCATGGAGACGGTGTATGACGACGAGTCGCTCTCCTACTACATGGCCCACGCCGTGGAAGCCAGCCCGGACCACCCGGTGCTTATCGACAATTTCCTGGAGTCGGCCATAGAGTTTGATGTGGACGCGGTGCGCGATGGAGAGAGAGTGATAGTGGCCGGAGTGATGGAGCATATAGAGAGAGCCGGTGTTCATTCGGGGGATTCGGCGTGTTCGCTGCCGCCCCACACTGTGGGCGCCGATGTGGTGGACGAGATAAAGCGCCAGGCACGGGCGCTGGCGGAAGGGCTGGACACCATAGGATTGATCAACATCCAGTTCGCCGTGCAGGATGGGGGGATATACATACTGGAGGCCAACCCCAGGGCCTCGCGCACCGTGCCTTTTGTCTCCAAGGCGGTGGGCAAGCCATTGGCCCAGATCGCCGCGCGAGTGATGGCGGGGCGAAAGCTGGCCGATCTGGGATTGGACGCGGACCCGGTGATAAGCCATGTGGCGGTTAAGGAATCGGTGTTTCCGTTCAACAAGTTCCCCGGTGTGGACACCATCCTGGGCCCGGAGATGAAATCCACTGGTGAGGTGATGGGGCTGGACAAAACTTTCGGCCAGTCATTTGGCAAAGCTTCGCTGGCGGCGGGGACGGCCATTCCCGGTTCCGGCCTGGCTCTGGTGTCCGTGGCCGACGAGGACAAAGTGGAGGCCGTGAAGGTGGCCCATCGGCTGATCGGGATGGGTTTTTCGGTGATGTCTACCCCTGGCACTCATGCCGCCATCATAGCCGACGGCCTGGCGGCGGAGAGGGTGGGAAAGGTGAGCGATGGCAAGCCGAATTGCGCGGATAAAGTGAACGAAGGCGCCGTGGCGCTGGTGATAAACACCAC
>JAOUNV010000401.1 GCA_029880775.1 Nitrospinota bacterium
TGGGGAGGAAAAAGCAGCGAGTCGAGCTCCTGCATGGCTGGGATGTCCGCCCATATGGCCTTGCGGAACCTGACCCTTTGGGAGTCGACGAACAGACTCATGACGCCACCTTATTATTTTCCACCCGTGCTACATGTTATCGCCGACGCGCGCCGCCGTCAAACGCTACACGTTGAACCGGAAAAACATCACGTCGCCGTCTTTCACCACATAGTCGCGCCCCTCCACTCGCAGCAGGCCTTTTTCGCGGACGGCGGTCTCGGAGCCCAGCCTGTCTATATCCTCGAAAGAGTACACCTCGGCGCGGATGAAGCCCCGCTCAAAATCTGTGTGGATCACCCCGGCGGCCTGGGGCGCGGTGGAGCCTTTACGCACAGTCCATGCGCGCGATTCCTTCGGCCCGGTGGTGAAATATGTTATCAACCCCAGCAGGGAATAGCCGTCGCGAATGAAATGGTTCAGCCCCGGCTCGGCCAGCCCCAGGTCCTCGAGGAACATCTGCTTTCCCTCTTCGTCCAGCTCCATCAGCTCCGCCTCGATCTTTCCGCAAATCTCTATCGCCTTGGCGCCGTCCCTGGCCGCTATCTCTGCCACAGCCTGCTTGGCCGGTGTATCCTTGCCCAACTCCTTGTCGTCCATGTTCATGACGTATATCAGTGGCTTGGCGGTGAGCAGGAACAGGTCTGCGCACAACTCCACGTCCCCATCGTCAAAAGCCTGACGGGCTAGCTGGCCGGTGTTCAGCTTCTCTATCAGCGCTTCATACCGGGGGATGGCGGCCACCATCGCCTTGTCGCCAGTCTTCTTCCCCTTGGCGGCGGCGTCTATGCGGCGCTGGAGGGTGTCGATATCCGCCAGCAGAAGCTCGGTGCGTATGATCTCTATATCAGACGCCGGGTCCACCCTGCCGGAGACATGGGCCACGTCCTGGCTTTCGAAACAGCGCACCACATGGGCCACCGCGTCCACCTGGCGGATGTGGCTTAAAAACTTGTTGCCCAGCCCCTCCCCCTTGCTGGCGCCGGCCACCAGGCCCGCTATATCCACCACCTCCATGGCTGTGGGGACCACTGATATTGAGTTAGCCAATTTGGACAACCGGGTCAACCTCGGGTCCGGGACGGGGACCACCCCCACGTTCGGCTCTATGGTGCAGAAGGGGAAATTGGCCGCAGTGGCCCCGGCGGCGGTGAGCGCGTTGAATATGGTGGACTTGCCTACATTCGGCAGCCCCACTATGCCACAATTAAAACCCATGAAAACTCCGTGGAAAATCGGTTATTATACGGCGCCCGGCGCCCAATAGAGAGGATTTGTTTGTTTTGAGGGAACTTTCTGGAAGAAAGATCTCCCACAATACAAAGATTCCCGTTCGTTGTCCGGCGGTCAGTTTTGCGAGTTGAATTTGTCTATGGCGCCAAGGATGAGATCAGTGGCTTTATTCAATATGGCGAAGCTCCCTTCGAAATCGTCCTGACTTGCCGCCAGCCCCGCTTCGTTGAGCATATCCTCCGCCTGCCGCGTCACTGCGTTATCCGCAGCGCTCGGCATTTTGGAATACTCTGTCTTCAGGGAGCGCAGAACGTCGGTCAATATTCCGCTGAGCCTGATGTAGCTGCCCATATTTTTTCGCATACCCAGGGCGAACTTTATCTCGTCCTTTTTGACAGCAATATGCCCTGCCATGGCCGGGGTGGAGAGAAGGGAAATGACCACTATGGCGGCGCCAATGACTCTGTAATACTGCATTAAATCACCTGATGTGTAAAACCTCAGGATACCTTTTTGAGGGGGAAGGAAGCAAGGGGGCTTCGTTCAAATGCATTTAATATATTTTCGCGCATCATTTTATTATTGTTCTCACCCTAAGATAATGGTAAGTATTATAACAACCATACTTAATATATAAGGGGGGAGAGCATTCAAATGGTTACGTTTCGTTCACTTACCACGATTTTCCTTACAGTCATCTTCTGTTCATCTGGGCCCGTCGCACTGGCCAGCGTCAAACAAGACAAGGCTGCGGAGTCGATTCAAAAAGCCGTCACGAAGTATGCCCTGACGGAGGAGAAAAGCAAAGAGATCGTCGCCGCGGTCGAGAAGCTTATCAAGGAGAGAGATGCGGATTTCAATGCGGATACTCTAGAAGAGGTAAAGGCATTTATTGCAAGCGAGTTAAAGAACTACCATTTTGACAAAAAGGCATTCATTCCTGTAGTCAGGTTCACTATCGGGTCTTATAGTAGCTATTTGGAATGGAAAAAATCATTTGGACCGAAGGAGGAAAAGAAGCGCTTTAACGCGATGATCGAGCCTGTCAAGGCCGATATTGTCCTTCCGTTCACAATTGGAGGCGCAACCGCCACAACACCTGTGAAGGACAGGCATTACGCTACAGATATCATGAATAAATTAGATGACCCAAAAGGCGCCATCATCAATAAAATTCCGGACAATAAGAAAGATCCGAAAACTGGAAATGGGCTTCGCACTGACGTGTTAGCTATACTTCAGAAAGAGGTTGATACATTGTCTGTGAATAAAGCCAAGGAAACTGTGGTCGAGGAGAAGATCAAGGACATCCTGAAGGAGAAAGTCACGTTGGAGACTGTTACAACTGCAAAGTATTTCAGCCGCAGCTTCTTCATCCATCACGGCGCCGTGAGCCTGAATCCATACCGGATGGAGAAAAAGGTGGATAAGGACGATGATGGCAAAGTGACGAACACTTACTATAATCTCTTGCCGGAAAGCCCTTCCACGAATTATTTCATAGAGGCTTTCTTCAGGCAAAGACAGGCCTGGCGACCCTGTAAATTAAATTGTGTAACTGCTCATAATTCCTTAATCTTCGCTAAGGAGGATAATGAGCATGACGACAGACCGAAAGAAACTCGAGGCGATCGC
>JAOUNV010000062.1 GCA_029880775.1 Nitrospinota bacterium
CCGGTTTATCGACATCATTGAGCGCGTTTCCGAAAGCATGAAGCCAACACTCCAGGCGTTGTTGGGCCTGGTTCACCAGGAAGATAGGGAACAGGTGGCGGCGCGAATGGAAAAAGCGCGGCGGAAAAAGGGGCAGTTGCGAGTAGAGTTTCGCATACTGACCGAACGTGGCACGGGGAAAAAAGTCCGGTTGCGTGGGGAAGCGCTGCAGGGAAAGGACGGCAAGCCGGAAAAAGTGGTGGGGTTTATCCAGGAAGTGACCAGCCAGATGATCGCCGACGAGGAACTGCGCAAATCGGAGCAGAAGCATTCGTTCCACATGCAGCGCATGCCGCTGGGATCCATCGAGTGGGATATTGATTTTAACGTGGTGGAATGGAACCCGGCGGCGGAGCGGATATTTGGATTCACAAAAGAAGAGGCCATGGGCAAAAACGCCATGGACCTAATCGTGCCCTTGGCCGCCCGGCCCCTGGTGGAAACGGTGTGGGAAAATCTTGTTTCAAAGCTCGGTGGCGAAACAAGTGTCAACGAAAACGTGACCCGTGATGGCGGAACCATCATATGTGAATGGAATAACACGCCGCTTATTGGCCTGGACGGAGGAGTCACCGGGGTGGCTTCTCTGGTGCAGGATGTCACGGAGAGGGAGACGGCTCAAGCCGCCCTGAAGGAGAGCGAGGAAAGATATCGCCTGTTAGTGGAGCTTTCCCCGGTGTCCATAGCGGTGCATTGCGAAGGAAACATAGTGTACGTCAATCCAGCATGCGTGGCCATGTTTGGGTCTAAAGATCAGTCCGCGCTCCTGGGAAGGTCAGCGCTCGATTTTGTCGCGCCGGAGTATCGGGCAAAGGTGGTGGAGAGGATGCAGGATATGTTGGCGCAGGGAAGGCGTGTCCCGGCCATGGAGCAAAAGTTCGTTCGGGATGATGGAGAGCTGATGGATGTGGAGGTGGTGGCGGCGCCTTTTACTTTTAAGGGGAGGCCTGCGGTGATGGTGCTGTTCAGCGACATATCCCACAGCAAGGCTGCGGAAAGGGAGCTGCGCAAAGCCAACGATTTTCTGCAGAACCTGATGGATACCATGCCCAATCCAGTGTTCTATAAGGACACTAAAGGAATCTACACAGGATGCAACAAGGCCTTCGAAAAGTTTTTGGGCAAAAGTATGGACCGGATAGTGGGCAAAAGCGTTCATGATTTGAGCCCGAAGGACCTGGCGGACACGTACCACGCGATGGACGAAAAGCTTTTAGAAGATGGGGGCGTTCAGGTGTATGAAAGCCGGATGGCCCGGCAGGATGGCGCAAGTAAGACTGTGATCTTCAATCAGGCCTGTTATTACGAGCCAGACGGCTCAGTTGGTGGAGTTGTGGGCGTTATCCTGGACATCACGGACTTGAAAGTGGTGGAAAGGGAGCTGCTGGAGGCCAAGGAGGCTGCGGAACGCGCAAGCAAGGCCAAAACCACATTTCTCTCCAGCATCAGCCACGAGGTGCGCACTCCGTTAAATTCCATTATCGGATTCGCCAATCTGCTTGGCTCCGACAATACGGCCCAACTGAGCCATGTCCAGAGGGACTTCATCTCCAGAATACAAGGCTCCGGGGAGAGCCTGCTTGAGTTGTTTGACGAAATCCTGGATCTTTCCCGCATAGAGTCGGGGAGAATGGAAGTGGAAACGAAAAAGGTGGATCTGTTCGAGGCTACCCTTTCGGCTCTAGCCTCGGTAAGCGATATAGCCAGTAAGGCCGGGATCAGCCTGCTGGGCCCAGACATGGTGGGGGAACTGTACATCAGGGGGGACTTAGCAAGGCTCACCCAGGTGCTGGTGAATTTACTATCCAACGGGATTAAGTTCAACAGGCGCGGCGGAAAGGTGGCTATCTCCTGTACGAAAGCGGAAGGGGGCCTGGTGCGCATTACAGTGGAGGATACGGGATTAGGAGTGCCTCCGGAAAAAATGGACATGCTGTTTGAGCCTTTCAACAGGCTCGGCGCTGAGGGGCTCAACGTGAAGGGATCTGGTGTGGGGCTCACTGTAGTGAAAAAACTGGTTACGATGATGAGAGGGGAAGTGAAGGTTGATTCCTCACCCGGAGTGGGGTCTAAATTCCATATTACCCTGCCGCTTGCGGAGTGGGACTCGGGTACGCCTGCAAAGGATGAGAAAAGAGGAACCCTCGCCGCAGACGCCATATCCACAGTCCTTATCGTAGAGGATAACGAGGACAATCTTGAGTTGATGAAGCTTTTGCTGGAGAGGCACACGGAATATGAAGTGATGAGCGCCTCCCAGGCTCCGGAAGCCCTGGAAATCGCCCGCGCCACCAGGCCAAACCTCATCTTGATGGATATCGGGCTTCCGGGAATGGATGGATATGAAGCATTGAGGCTTTTGCAAGGCTTTAAGGAAACCAAAGATATCCCGGTCATGGCGGTGAGCGCCCACACGCTGCCTCAGGATATTAAAAAAGGGATTGCCGCAGGGTTCGCCCGCTATCTGACCAAGCCGGTTTTGGCAAAAACCTTCATAAAGGAAATAGGGGAAGTCATGGAAAGCCACGGCGCCCAGGCGGAATCGTAGTATAATCAAGACAGGAAACCAGATAATTAATTAGCAGGCTAATCATATGCCCAACGCGTCCGACATAATGACCCGAGAGCCATATACCGTCTCTGCGGAAATGACCGTGCGAGACCTGACGCTGACCCTGGCGGAGAAAAACTTCAGCGGAGCGCCGGTGCTCGACAAAGATGGCCACCTGATAGGTGTCGTCACTTCCAGCGACCTTATCTACCAGCGAAAGAAACTGCATATGCCCACTGTCTTCACTCTTTTCGACGCCATAATTCCCCTGGGGGGGCTGCATGAGGTGGAAGAGCAGATGGAAAAGATGCTGGGAAGAAATGTGGCCGATATCATGACCCCCGATCCGGTGACTGTGACCGAGGAAACCCCCATGGAGGAGATCGCCACCATCATGACCGAGGGACACAAGCATATGATCCCGGTGATGAAAGGGGAGACGGTGGTGGGCGTTATTGACCGGTGGGATGTGCTAAGGGCGATCGTTCGGGAAGAAAAAGAATAAGCGTGTCGCGCGCCGGAATCCTTGGCCTCCTGATCCTGGCTTTCTTTGCCGCTCTGCCCTGCCCCGATGAAGCTTTCTCCAATACAACCGATGAGGCCTATTTCCATTCTCCCCAATTCGGGGTGGAAATAGAAAAATCGATGGAGCCAAAGCTAAACCTAGGTATGACGGCCAGCGGTTTTTTGCAAACAGGCGATGCTGAAGAGACTGACGCGTCGGCCAATCTGAAGGCTGTTTATGCAAGCTTCGGATTACAGCATAATTTCGTTGCCGGGCTGGATTACTCCGCCAGCGGGGAAAAGGGAACACCAGCTTTTCTGCAAGAATGGGACTATGATGCGGCGTACACCCTAAACGCCTTCTTCAATGAACGGATATACTGTCTGCTGCTGGGCAGCTGGAAACGGGACGCCGCTTCTGGTGTCGACAATTCCTTTGGCGCCCGAGCCGGCCTCGGATATTTTTTCATCGAATCAGTTCCGTTTACACTAAGAGCGGAAATTGGCTATCAGCGGACAATAGAGGATTTTGGCGGCGTTACAGAGGATCGGAATGTGGGATCAGCGGCGGTCAGCCTAAAGTCGCTATGGAAAGTAAGCGCCACCACTATCTTTACTATGGAAATGGATCACACGGAAAGCATGGACGCAACTGATGATGAAATATCACAAGTAAAAGCTTCGTTAGCCTTTGCCGTGCACAAGGGGATCGGCCTGGCTATAAAGTACGAATATGACTATGATGGCGCGCCAGCTAGCGTTGATAAACGCAAGGTTAACACATCGGTAGGTTTTTTATTATCCATCGAGTTGTAAATGATTTAACAAACCGGAAACGTAATCACATCGCCGATTCCTTCCGCTGGTGTCTGGGAGAAGAGGGCTCCTCGGCGAGGGCTCCTTATTGAATTACATCATCGAAAGCTGGCGGTTTGAGTATAATGACCATGCCGCCCCCAAGCGAGACTTAACACCGCTTTGATTTATGGCCCGGCCACTGTATAATTAGCGTTCTTGAAAATCAAGCCGGTTTATGCGGAGAGGTGACCGAGAGGCCGAAGGTGCGCGCCTGCTAAGCGCGTGTGGGGCAACCCACCGAGGGTTCGAATCCCTCCCTCTCCGCCATAACATCTTGAAGTATAATCAAATATGTCGTATCTGTGAATGTGGAAAAACCTCTTTGTTTCGGGGGTTATCCTGCCTAAGATGTTGAAAACGAAATTCGTCAAGACTCGTCAAAAGATTAAGCAACCAGAGGATTGTAGCGAATGAGCCGCGCGCCACAAGAAACGTTCTCCTTCGAAATGCCCCCACGCGCTCCAGATGTAAACCTGCCTTTTCGGGCCATTAACCTAAATTGAAGTTTCCTGTGCTCTACAGCAACCCCTTAACCTTCCTCTTCTTTATCTCTTCGATCACCTGGCGCACATCCTGCGCTTTCTCCTTATCCAGGATCAGGATCGCGTCATCCGTTTCTACCACGATCAGATCCCGTACTCCCACCGCAGCCACCAGCCGTTTGCTGTTATGGACCAGCAGCCCTGTGGAGTCCACCGAGATCAACTGGCCATGAGCGCGGTTGCCATTGGTGTCTGGGGGGATGAGGTCATATAGCGACCGCCAGGAGCCGACATCGCTCCAACCAGGGTCAGCCGCCGCCACCAGCGCCAGCCCGTCGGCCGCCGCTTTTTCCATGATGGCGTAGTCTATGGAGATCGACGGCAGGGTAGGGTACACGCTGGCCATTGTTTCGATAAAAGCTGGCGTGTCCACCGCTTTTTCCAGGGGCGCCATTGCCGTCGTCAGGTCCTTCGCGTATTTTTCCATGGCGGCCAGGATGGCTGTGGTTTTCCAGAAGAACATGCCGGAGTTCCACAAATAATCGCCAGACTCCAAATACTTTTTCGCCGTGTCGATGTCAGGTTTTTCCGTAAAGCCCCGGGCCTTGTGGACAGCCCCTTCCAGCTTGTCCCCCTGATGGATGTATCCGTACCCGGTTTCCGGATAGGCGGGGGAGATGCCTATGGTGGCCAATTTATCTTCTTCGCCTTCCAGGGCGGCGGCCAGAGCCAAGGCGGTGTCGCGCAGTCTCTCCGGATGGGCCATCACATGGTCCGCCGGGAAGACCGCCATGATGGCGCCGGGATGGCGCTTATGGATAATAGACGCCGCCAGGGCCACGCATGGGGCGGTATTTCGTCCCACCGGCTCCACGATTATATTTTCCTTTGGGACCGTTGGCAGTTGCTCTCGGGCCAGGGATTCGTGCTCGGCCCCTATGACCACCAGGGTTCTTTCCGGCGGGGCCAACAGGGATGTCCTCTCCAGTGTGGCCTGTATCATAGTTTTTCGCTCCACCACGGGCAAAAACTGCTTTGGCCGGGTCTCCCGGGATACGGGCCAGAACCGGGTTCCTTTGCCGCCGGCCATTATAACGCTGTATATCATTGGTCGATGTTCATCCTATGAAAAATTGAATATGGCAAAAGCCCCCACCGCCACGCAATAGGCGGAGAACCAGGAGAGCCTACCCTGTTTGACAATAAAGATCAGCAGCGCCAGGCAGAGGTATCCCACCACCGCCGATGTCACAAAACCTGTGGCCATGGCTTCCGGAGCCACGTCCCCCAGATCCTCGCGCATTTTCAATATCAAGGCGCCGAGCACTGCTGGAATGGAGAGGATGAAGGAGAACCGGGCGGCGGTTTCTTTTTCCACCCCAAAAAACAACGCCACGCATATTGTAGCTCCACTGCGGCTGATCCCCGGCGCCACGGCTAATCCCTGCACAGCGCCCACCGCCAGGGCGGTCATGATTCCCATATCCAGAACCCCGGCGCCTTTTTGCCTGGCGAAGCGAGTGAGGAAAAGAACCACTCCTGTGATAATAAGCATCACCCCCACCAGCGCAGGTTGCTCGAACATGGCCTCGAACCATTTTTTCATCGACAACCCGATGACACCTGTGGGGACCATGGCGAAAAAAACCAGCGCCCACAGCCGGAATCCTTCCGATTCGGCCATCAGCTTGGCAGGAGAGGCGCCGCCTATTATCGCGCGGAGCCCGACGATTGTCTCCGAGATGGAGCTAAGCAGGCTTTTACGGTAGTACCAGATCACCGCCGCCAGAGTGCCGATGTGCAATACGATATCGAAAAATATTTCCGGTTCCGTGAAGCCGAGCATATGCTGGGCCAGGGTAAGGTGGCCGGAGGAACTGACCGGCAGATATTCGGTGATCCCCTGCACCACGCCCAGGAGCGCCGCCTCCTGGCTGGAGATGGATTGTTCCACAACGGCTGGGTCTACGCTCATATGCTTTCATACTGTGGGCCTGGAACCGGCAACGGCCAGGGCTTGAAAAGAAAAATCAAAAAGGATAAAGATACATCATGGTGCCGTGCTCAACACGGGGTTTTGCGCCATGACGTGTGGAAACTGGCTATCCTCACATAGAGGCGCCGATGAACCGTATGCCCCTTACTTCTTATCTTTTGTGTCTACTATACCGCGGGCGATCAGCAACTCTATAACTTCCTTGGCGCATTCCTCCACACTCTTTCCGGCAGTGTCTATCCGCGCTTCCGGGGCCAACGGGGCTTCGTATGGGTCAGAAACTCCGGTGTAGTGTTTAATTTCCCCATTACGCGCTTTCTTGTACAGCCCCTTCACATCCCTCTCCTCGCATACATCCAGGGGGGAATCGCAGAATATTTCTATGAAATCACCGTGCGGAACCAGGTTGCGCGCCAGTTCCCTATCCTTGCGGTATGGGGAAATAAAAGCGGTCAGCGGGATGACCCCGGCTTCAAGGAAAAGCTTGGCCAATTCGCCTATCCTGCGGATATTCTCCGTTCTGTCTTCGGCGGTAAATCCAAGGTTGGAGCAGAGGCCATGGCGCACGTTGTCGCCGTCCAGCACGAAAGTATTGCACCCCATCTGGAACAGACCCTCCTCCACGGCGTGCGACAGGGTGGACTTGCCGGAGCATGGCAACCCTGTGAACCAGAGGATAGCGCATCTATGCTTGTTCTTTTCCTCGCGGCGGGTGCGAGTGACTGTGGCGTGGTGCCAAACAACGTTGGTGGCTTTGTTATCTTTTCTTTCGCTCATTGGCCTTTTTCAATTTGTATCGTTAACAGAATCACGCCCGATGGCAGTATAATGAGGCGCTATTTTAAAGCTAATTTCCCGAGGTTACAACTCAATTCTACACACCAACAACGGCTTGACCCACCCTGCGATACAATGTCAAATAGGGAGACGGCATTGATCGTCGACTGGACCAGGCGCATAGCGACGCGCTATTACAGGTAGGAAAATAATGGCAAGACTGTTGGTGACTGGAGGCGCCGGGTATACCGGAAGCCATGTGGCCCTGAAGCTGATGGAACATGGGCACGAGGTGGTGATTTATGACAACCTCTCCACTGGCCACCGGGGGGCTGCGCCGGGCGTGGAATTGGTGGAGGCGGATCTGGCCGAAAGCGGCGCCCTGGATCGTGTGTGCAAGGAGCGATCTTTTGACGCGGTTCTGCACTTCGCCGCATCCGTGGTAGCGCCAGAGTCTGTCCAACAACCGCTTATGTATTACGCCAACAATACCTGCGCCACACTGGCTCTGCTGCAAGCGCTTTCCACCCATCGGATAGGGGCGCTTGTTTATTCCTCCACCGCCGCTGTGTATGGCGCTCCGAATACCTCTCCCACCACGGAGGACGCTCCACTGGCCCCGGTCAACCCATATGGCGCGTCCAAAATGATGAGCGAGAGAATGATTGAGGATGTGGGGAGAGCCATGGGCCTGCGACATGTGATACTCCGATATTTTAATGTGGCCGGGGCGGACCGGAAAGGGCGAACAGGGCAGGCGGCGGAGAATGCCACACACCTGGTGAAGGTTGCCTGTCAGGCGGC
>JAOUNV010000402.1 GCA_029880775.1 Nitrospinota bacterium
CTGCGGCTGGGGAAGCTGGGGGAGGACCTGGCGGCGAACAAACTTGCCAGCGAGGGTTTCCGGCTGGTGGATCGCAACCTGAAAGTGGCCGGCAGGGAAGTGGATATCATCGCTGTAGAGGGGGAATACTTGGTGTTTGTGGAAGTGAAAACCCGCAGCGATTCCTCGTTCGGCCACCCGCTGCTGGCTGTGGATAACAAAAGAAGAATTCGGCTCCGCCAAGCGGCTGGTATGTATGCCGAGAAGAGGGGGCTTCGTTCCGTATCGATACGGTTTGATGTGGTCACAGTGGAATTTAGGGCCTCCTCGGAGGCTAGGGTGGAGCTTATCAGAAATGCGTTTTAAGCGTGTTGCCAGACCCCTTTCGTCAGCTTTACTTCCAGAGGGGGGTTGTAACGCAATGGGATACTCCAGCCTTTCGTTGATTAGGCCCTGTCTTAAGAACATCTGAAACATGAACAAAAGTCATATTTCGCTCTTTGACATGGACTATATGATAGCCTGAACTGAGTGGCAATAAGCCAACACTTAATATATCAGGGGGAGCAGTTTATGAAACACAATCCTTTCATCGCAATTATGAGCCTTGCGTTTATATTCTCGGCGGTTCCGAGTGTAATGCCTGGCGCCACAGATTCCGCAATAGCGGAAGTTGAAGTCACAGTATCCGGTCAGCTTCGGGTCCGCCCGGAGATGCGGGACAACTCCGATTTCAACGCGGACAAAGACGACAAGAAGGGCTTCTGGGGAAGCCGCACCAGGATTAACGTGGGCGTAAAGGTGGATGACAACACATCCGCCAAGATCGTTCTGCAGGACGCCCGCTACTGGGGCGAGAAAGCCGGCAACGTGGCCAGTGGCCGCGAAAACGAGGCTGTGGACATTTACGAAGGTTACTTTCAGGTCAACAGCATCGGCGGAACTCCCGTTGGCATAAAGCTGGGCCGCCAAGCCCTTGTTTACGGCGACCAAAGGTTGCTGGGGCACCTGGGATGGCAGGACAACGCCAGAACCCATGACGCACTGAAACTCATGTTGAATCTGGGTAAGGTCAAAATCGACCTTTTCACATCCAAGGAAAAGGAAGATGGGATGAGGCCTTCCGATGAGTTTAACGACTCCGACCTCAACGGCGCATACGCCATGATCGGCCTCGCCGACGGAATCAAGCTTGATGTCTATGCTCTGCAATGGAAAACCTCCGGCGCTAACGATGAAGGCGCCCGGACCAAGGGGCATAACATCATGACCATGGGCGCTTTGGCCAGAGCCAAAATGGGCGCCATAGACGCTTCGGCCGAGTTCGTGGTACAGTCGGGCGACTGGAACGCAAGCCAGACCCAGGCCGCTACCGCCATGTCCGTCACCGCCGGCCTGAGTACAAAAGCGCTGGGCGGCTCCAGGATCGGTGTGGAATTCAACACCGGCTCCGGTGATGACAATCCTTCCGATGGCGAGCATAAAACCTTCGTGTTCCCCTATCACACCAACCATGCGCACTACGGGCACATGGATTACTTTAGCTGGGGCAACATGCAGGACATCGCTGTGAAGCTGAAAACCAAGGCCATTCCTGGTTTCCTGATCAAGCTGGACTACCACATGTTCACCCTGATGGAAGCCAATGATGACTGGTTGAACGTGGTGGGAACGAAAGTTTTCAAAAAGGCCGTGGATGGCAGCACCGCCACGGAGGCTGGAAGCGAGGTTGACCTTACCGTCGTCAAGAAGCTGACACCCAACTGGAAACTGGTTGGTGGCTACTCGATGTTTATGCCTGGCAAGGCCGCCGAGGATCGCTCCGGTGGCAATGCCGACACCTCGACTTGGGGTTACCTGATGTCGATTTTCTCTTTCTAAGTTTTAGCTGATTTCTATAAGCCCCCGGCCTTTGCGGTCGGGGGCTTTTTTTGTCTGAGCCACTGTGGCGCGGATGCGCCAGGAGGGGGCGGGAAAGAACCTGTGGTCTATTCTCCCCGCCGTTTCGATTTCGGGTCCATGATGTCGCGCAGGCCATCGCCCAGGAAATTGATCCCCAGCACCGTGAGCATGATCGCAAGCCCAGGCCATATTGTGAGGCTGGGGGCTATCAATAAAAACTGCCTCCCCTCCGCCAGCATGGCGCCCCAGCTGGGTGTGGGTGGCTGCGCGCCAAGCCCCAAAAAGCTCAGCCCGGCTTCTCCCACCACAGCCGCAGCCACGGCAAATGTGGCCTCCACCGTCAGCGGCGCCGCCAGGTTCGGGATGATATGCCGTCCGATGATTCGCGCCGGAGTGGCCCCCATGGCCACCGCCGCCACCACGAACTCCCGCTCCCGCAGCGACAGCGTCTGCCCCCGAGCCAGCCGGGCGAACCCGGTCCATCCCATCAGCGATAACGCCACCACCACGTTTATAAAGCTGGGCCCCAGCACCGCCATCACGGCGATTGCCAGCAGGATGCCGGGAAAAGCCAGGAACACATCGCAAGTGCGCATTATGATTTCATCCACCCGTCCGCCAAAGAAACCTGCCGCCGTTCCCAACAGCGTCCCCAGCAGCACCGATATCCCCACCGTCACAAAACCCACGGTGAGCGATATTCGTGCGCCATATATGATCCGGGTGAATATGTCGCGCCCCAGACGGTCCTGCCCCAGCAGGTGATCCGCCCCCGGCCCCGCCAGCCCGGCAAACAGGTCCTGGTCGAATGGGGAACATGGCGCGATCCATGGCGCGAACACCGCCGCCAATACGAATGTCGATGTGACGGCGGCGCCTGCGATCAACGTTATGTTGGCCCGGCCAGCCTTGCCAGCTAATATCCGTTTCATTGATACTTTATCCTCGGGTCAATGGCGGCGTAGAGCAGGTCCACCAGTATGTTCACCATCAGGTATGACAGGGCGATGGTGAGTAGCAC
>JAOUNV010000404.1 GCA_029880775.1 Nitrospinota bacterium
TGGCCGTGGAGCCATCGGATGGATTTTCCGTCCACTACTTTCTGGACTATCCCCAGCCGATCGGTGAGCAGGATCATTTTTACAGCTACGAGTCTGGAAACCACTACAAGGAAACCATAGCCCCCGCCAGGACCTTCGGGTTTTTGAAGGATATCAGGGTGCTGGAGGAAGCGGGGCTGGCCAGCGGAGGGCGGCTGTCTAATGTCATACTGATCGACGATGAAAAAGTGATTAACACTCCTTTGCGTTTTGAAAACGAACCTGCTCGCCACAAGATCCTGGACCTGATCGGTGATCTGTTCCTCTTGGGCAGGCCGGTGCAGGGTCACTTCATCGCCAGAAAAAGCGGACACACCCAGAATATCGCCATGGTGGAAAAAATCCTCGAATCATGCGCCGGGAGCGTCTCCCCTGCGGATAAATACTCGGTGGCAGGTGGAAAAGCTTAAGGTGGCCGCGCTGGCCTCAGGCCGCGGCACGAACCTGCAGGCCCTGCTGGACGCATCCGGACGGGCAGGGGCTCTGTTCGAAGTGGTGGTTGTAATCTCCGATAAACCCCAGGCCCAGGCGCTGGAACGAGCCGCCAAAGCCGGAGTGGAAACTGTGGTGGTTCAAAAAAAGGAGCACCCCACCAGGGGCCAATTCGACGAGGCGATGGCCCTGGCCGCAAAAGGGCGGGGCGCGCAGCTTGTCTGCCTGGCAGGGTTCATGCGGGTGCTGTCGCCCACGTTTCTATCCCGGTTCCGGGGCAGGGTGATCAACATCCACCCCTCGTTGCTCCCTTCGTTCCCCGGCTTGGACGCGCAGCGCCAGGCGCTGGAATACGGGGTGAAAGTGACAGGATGCACGGTGCACTTTGTGGATGAAGGGGTGGATACCGGACCTGTGATCATGCAGATTCCGGTGGAAGTGGCGCCGGAAGACACAGAGGAGACCCTGGGCGCCAGAATCCTGGCGAGGGAGCATATGGCGTATGTGAAATCTGTGGAAATGATCGCCGAAGGGCGCATCCCCTTTCCCCACCCCAGCCTGAGCCAGGCGCCGGAGCGGGGCCAATGACGCGCATTTGCGCTCTCGTCTTCTGCGGGGCGGCGTGCACCGTCGGCGTGGCGCTGGCCGCCGATGAAGCAGCCCAGAAGGAAAATGTTCCCCGGAAAATCCAGGAAGCTTTCGACGCCACCGCCGCCATGACCGCCAGGTTCACCCAGGTGGTGAAGAGCAAGGGCTTTGGCGAGAAGCGGGAGGCCTCTGGGACGGTGGCCATAAAAAAGCCGGGTATGATGCGCTGGGAGTATGACGAGCCATCCCCCTTGCTGATCGTGGCGGATGGAGAAAAGCTGTGGTATTACGACAAGTCGGAAAATATCATATACTTAGAACCGATGTCCGGTCATTTAAGCTCCCGTTCACCAGCCATGTTTCTGGCGGGGGATCGGCCATTGGCGGAGATATTCGATGTGACGCTCTCCAAGGCCCAGGCGGAGGAGGGGGCGCGGAGCCTGAAGCTGATTCCGAAAGAGCCATGGCCGGGGCTTAAAGGGGCTCTTTTGAAAGTGGACGCGAAATCGTTTACTATAAAGGGGATAATGATGGTGGATCATCTGGGCAATCGGAACACGATAAGTTTTTCCGATGTGGACACAAAGGCCTCGCCCCCGCCGTCGATGTTCCAGTTTACGCCCCCGCAAGGGGTTAAGATACAACAGGCCGCCCGGACGCCGACGCCATCGGCGCCCATCCAGTGATGGCGGCGCAATATTTTATGTGGAAGAAAAAATGAGTGGAGTAGGTTTCGGCGCTGTGTTCGCCGCGGTTTCAATTGGGGCTATACCTGGATATATCCAGTTCGGCGCTGTGGCCATTATCATCCTGGGCATACTGATCGTGGTCCATGAGTTTGGCCATTTCATCACTGCTCGGTGGGTGGGGGTGCCGGTGCAGGTATTCTCCGTGGGATTTGGCCGAAAGCTGTACAGCCGCAAGGCTGGCGATACAGAGTATATGGTGTGCGCCATCCCTCTGGGAGGATACGTCAAGTTCTACGGTGACGACCCGGAAGAGGAGATGCCGGAGAAATATAAAGGATACTCGTTCATGAACGAGGCTGTGTGGAAGCGGCTGGTCATCGTGTTGGCAGGCCCGCTTTTCAACATTTTCCTGGCTGTGTTCATATTCGCGCTGGCCGCCATGGTCGGGTGGCCGGAGGGAATCGCAAATGGCCCCGCTACTTTAGACACAGTTATGCCGGGTCATCCGGCTCATAAGGCTGGCCTGAAGGCTGGGGACACAGTGACAGCGGTGGATGGCAAACCCACCGAGACGTGGGTGGCCTTTACAAAGGTAATCCAGGTTTCCCCGGATAAAGAAGTGATGCTGACTGTTGCAAGAGAAGGTGGGGGAGTGTTGAGGATCCCCGTCACCCCAAAGGCTGTGAAAGAACCACAGCTGGATGGGACCGAGAAAACAGTGGGAAAAGTCGGCGTCGGCGTGAGAGGTGTGATAAAAAGCTATCCGCCTCACATAGCGCTGGTAAAAGGCGCGGAGAAAACCTGGCAATCGTGTCAGATTATCGTATGGGTGGTTTACAAGCTTGTGATGCGGGATATTCCCGCCAACCAGATCGCCGGGCCCATCGGCATCATGCAGATGGGGGGGGAGGCGGCTTCCAGGGGAGTGGTGTACCTGCTACTGCTCGTCGGGCTGATCTCCGTGAACCTGGGAATCGTGAACCTTTTGCCCATCCCCATCCTGGATGGAGGGCATATCTTCTTCTTCACCATAGAGGCGATATTGGGAAAACCGCTGAACTTGCGCCACCAGGAAATCGCCCAGCATATCGGCATGGTCATGATACTGATGCTGATGGCGCTCGCTTTCTATAACGACTTTGTGA
>JAOUNV010000403.1 GCA_029880775.1 Nitrospinota bacterium
GAGGCTACGGCCAGTATCGACACCGACTTTCCCTCCGAAAGCGAACCAAGATAACGTATCATATTTTTCGCAAATTCAGTATTTAGGCTATGCTCGGTCCTGATAATATTTCAACGTAAATATTCGGGAAGGAGCGAACAATGGGCGAAGAGAAGAAAATGGGCCAGGTGATCAGCATCGACGAGAAGCTTATCAAGGACCATCTGGGTGAGCTGGTGCGCGGCACTGTGGAGGACACCCTAAACGGCATGCTGGACGAAGAGGCGGACCGGCTCTGCGGCGCGGGCAAGCACGAGCGATCGCCGGACAGACAGGATTACCGTTCCGGCCATTACCAGCGCAACCTGACCACCAAGGCCGGTGACGTGAAGCTCAACGTGCCCAAACTGCGCCGCCTGCCTTTCGAGACGGCGATCATCGAGCGCTACAAACGGCGCGAGAGCTCGGTTGGAGGAGGCGCTGATCGAGATGTACCTGGCGGGTGTGTCTGTGCGGCGGGTGGAGGACATCACGGAGGCGCTGTGGGGGGCCAAGGTTAGCCCATCGACGGTGAGCCGGTTGAACCAGAAGATCTATGGCCGCATCGACGCGTGGCGCAACCGGCCAATCACCGCCGAGTATCCCTACTTGTACCTTGACGGGATCGCTCTCAAGCGCAGCTGGGGCGGCGAGGTGAAGAACGTGAGCGTGCTTGTGGCCATCGGCGTGAGCATCGATGGCTACAGGGAGATACTGGGTGTGGCGGAGGGCGCCAAGGAGGATATCAGCGGCTGGAGCGGCTTTCTGCGCGGGTTGAAGGACCGTGGCCTTCGCGGAGTACGGCTGGTCGTGTCGGACCGATGCCTTGGCCTGGTGGAGAGCGCGGCGGAGTTTTTCCCGGAGGCGGATTGGCAGCGCTGCGTGGTTCACTGGTACCGGAACATATTTACGCACTCGCCCAGCCACAAGGTGCGCGAGGTGGCTGCGATGCTCAAGGCGATCCATGCGCAGGAGGACCGGGAGTCCGCATTGGCAAAGGCCCGGGCTGTGGCTGAGAAGCTAAAGTTGATGAAGCTTGGCGTGGCCTCTCAGAAGGTTCTGGAGGGAGTGGAAGAGACGCTGATGTATATGAGCTATCCTCGTGAGCATTGGATCAAGCTGCGGACGAACAACCCCATGGAGCGGGTGATGAAAGAGATCCGACGCAGGACAAGAGTGGTTGGTTCATTTCCAGATGGCAAGTCGGCGCTGATGCTTGCGGCGGCCAGGCTTCGCTACGTGGCCAGTTCCAAATGGGGAACGCAACGGTACATGAAGATGGAGTGTCTTGTTCAGAGATCGCGGAATTCTCTGGCAGGTTAGGAACCAGGAGATGAGCATACGCTCTGAAAAGAATTTGCGAAAGATTGTGGACAGTACCCGAACCAACGATACAGGTCATGTCCATGGTCTCCTTTAACATGATCTTTGTTGGCCAGGCATGGTCATGGAACTGTGCTTCAACTAAAGCCACTAAAGGCGGCGGCAAGGGACGCTACGATTGGCGGTCAACGCAACGGTTGGAAGGGGACCTTCGCAAGGCGAAAAAGCACGCAAAGCGTGGGTGATTATCCTGGGAGTTACTTCATGCTTTTCACTGGGTATATGATCAACTTGGTCTTGGTTTTCTCAGTTCAGTGTCCGTGATAATTTCAGATAAATTACAGTTCAAGTCCCACCCATTTCCACCTCCCCACCCCCCCTTGGGGTGTTTGATTTCATATAAAAGGCTTGTATCGATAGAGTCAGTACATAAAAAACGCTGATTCTGCTGATTCTGGCAATAAAATCAATCTGATGCGGCTGATTCGGCTGTTTATAAGAAAAGAAAAAAGATAAAGAAAAACAAGGGGATAAAAGGAAAGAAGAAAAGAGATAAGGGAATAAACAGAGGGATGGTAATATCGAGGAATGAAAAACCAGAAGATGAAACCGCTGGGGAATAAGAAGCTGACAGAAGCCGAGATCAACGAATTGGAGGAATTTCTGCTGTCCGGAAAGACTCCGGAAAAAACCATGGATATCGAGGCCCTGGATGGATTCCTGACGGCAGTGGTTATCGGACCTGACACAGTAATGCCGAGCGAGTGGCTGCCTGTCGTCTGGAATGGGTCGGAAGGCCCTGAATACGAAAGCATGGAGCAGGCGAATAGGATTTTGGGTCTGATCATGAGGCATATGAACTCCATCGCCAACACCCTGATGAACAGGCCGGACAGATATGATCCGATAATTCACAATTGGGAGAAGGATGAGGATTATTGGCTGATGGGCATGCCCTGGGCAATCGGCTTTTTCAAAGGGATGGATTTGCGACGTGAGAACTGGAAAGAGCTGACCGCTGATGAAGAATTTGGGGAGATGGTGATGCCTATGATGACGCTGCTGGCCAGGCCGGATGATCCCGAGTATGGGGAGCTTGTCGATTCAGCCGCCAAACGCCAGAGGTTCGTGGACATGGTTCCCGATGCGGTGATGGATATTCATGAGTTCTGGCTGGAGAGAAGAGAGCATTTTGCCCCTGCCCCGGCGATAGCCAAGGAAAGAAAGCCAGGCAGAAACGAGCCTTGCCCTTGCGGCTCCGGGAAGAAGTTCAAGAAATGTTGTGGCTCTCCAGGAAAGTTACACTGAAATTGATTGGAGCTTTTGTCATTTTCATGCGCCCCTTTTCGATTCGTTTTTGGATTTTCATTTTGGGTTCGTTATCCAGCACGTAAATTTCCCCCTCGAAAACGAGGTCGGGCTTTTCTGAAAAGCCCTGAAAATTTATCGCCTGGCTAACCTTTCTGAAGTCAGCCCATGAAAATACCAAAACCTCATTGCGGAAAAAGGGGCTTGCATGAATGTCATGCAGGCTCCTCGCTTTCGCACAGCA
>JAOUNV010000405.1 GCA_029880775.1 Nitrospinota bacterium
GGAAAAACACATCTATCCATCCTGCGCTCAAACGGGTTGGTGTTCTCACTTTGCCCAAAACAGGCTCGTTTCTGTTGCGAAAATCCCGCAGTGGTGAATTGTATCAAAAAGAGAGGCTTGGAAGTAGGGATTTGAGCCAATGTGTGTGGGCTCAAGCGTTGGCGGGTTTGCTCCACTTCTTGACGGCGATCCGGATGCGCATCTTCAGCTTGTTGATCTTGCTTCGGTCTATGCCTGATTTTTCCCGCTCCCCCTCGGAGGTGATGGCTGTGCGAAAGCCCACGATGTCCGGTTTGGCCCGAACAACTTCATCTATATGCTCCATGTCAAGACCTCCGGCCAGAGCGGTTCGCAACCCAAGCTTCCGTGCTTCATCAAAAATGGTTTTAATGATCTCCTCCGAGAGGTAGTCGAGGGAGCTTTGATCTGGGGCCTTGGTGAAAGTGTCTATCATGATTCCATCGAGCCCGGTGTCCCTGGCGAGGATCGGCAATCGGGCCGGAGCGAAAAATCCATGATTTTCAGCATCGGCATAGGCCACCGCCGCCACCTGTACATTCTCGGACACGGCCTTTTTTAACTCTCCTAAAGTCTTGGCCACTACTTCCTCCGGGACTGTGGTCAGGCCGACTTTGAGCATGGTGGCGCCAGCGCCGGCCATCAGCCGACCAAGCTCCACCACAGCATGAGGATTTTCCGGGTCTATATCTCCCATAGCCACAGAGAGGGGCCCCTGGGAGCCTATAGCCATTCTTATGTTGTGCACGGTAACCTGGTCTGGAGCGCCCAAAGAGCCTTTGGAGGGATCCTTGACATCTATCAGGTCCACCAGGTCGGCGACCAGCTTCGCTTCGGCGCCGGAGACCACGGTGCCAAGCATCTTCATGGCGCGATCACTCCCCCTCCGGCTTCATGATGGCCGCATGGAACCCGCCATCCACAAATATCACCTCGCCGGTGACAGCGGTTGAGATATCGGAAAGCAGAAACAGGCCCGCGCCTCCCACTTCTTCTTGGGTGACGTTTCGGCCCATGGGGGAGCCGGCGGCGCCCATCCTGTGCAGTTCCTTGAAGTTGCGTATGCCGGAGGAGGCCAGGGTTTTTATGGGGCCTGCGGATATGGCGTTCACGCGGATGTTTCTGGGGCCCAGGTCCGCCGCCAGATATCGCACCGAAGCCTCCAGCGCGGCCTTGGCCACTCCCATGACGTTATAGTTGGGCACAGCCCTCTGGGCGCCGTAGAACGAGAGGGTGAGCATGGCGCCACCCGAAGGCATGATGGCTTGGGCCCGGCTGGCCAGCGCCGTGAAAGAGTAGGCCGATATGTCCAAAGACATTTTGAAGTTGTCCCTGCTGGTGTTGTAATAAAACCCCTTCAGTTCGGTTTTATCGGAAAAAGCGGCGCCGTGGACCAGAAAATCCATCTGGCCATACTTGGCCTTATATTCTTCGAAGGCCCTGTCCATACCCGCGTCGTCGGTCACGTCCATTTCCATGACCAAGTCAGAGCCGATCGACTCCGCAAGAGGTTTCACCCTTTTTTCGAATATCTCGCCAGCGTAGGTGAAGGCGATCTTGGCTCCATGCTGGGCTAACACCTGGGCGATCCCCCAGCAAAGGCTTTTTTCGTTAGCCACCCCCACTATCAGTCCCTTTTTGCCTTCCATCATTCCTTTCAAATTCATACCCCGTCTTTAATTAATGTAGTCCCATAACGTCCACAAGTTCGGCGATTCTCTCCTTTGCCACCATGTCGTGGTGGAGAAGGTAATCCTCCAGGTTGTTGACGTGTTGCTCCGCCAGCGCCCGCTTTAGGATTTCAGGCTCGATCTTTTTTCGCATAACCAGCCATTCGCCAAGCTTGAACAGGTCCATCCTGTTGGCGCAAAGTCTAATGAAGTTCTCCCGGGTCATTATCTTACTGTTTTCCAGGGCGGCCACCACGTTTAGTTTCGAGGCTTTATCCTTTAAAATCGTGGCGTACTGCTCTTTGGAAATATACCCACCATCGACCATCTGGCCTAAAAGGTCCAGATACAGCCGGTTATTTTCAGTGAAAAAATCATCCAGGGTTTCTCGGGTGATATGCCCGTCCTTTATCAATAAGTCTCCCAGGTGCATCTTGCCCACGGTGTCGATTTTCTCCCTCTTGACGAGGAATTCGCGAAACTCACCCGTTGTGATCGAGCCATCGTCCAGAAGCCGTCTGGCGATTTTTTTTTCCCGTTCGGTCAAGCACTCTATTTTTTCGATATCCATGGCTGGTCTTTTAGATAATTCGCCTGGTAGCTACACCCTAAGCTAATGAATTGTATTGCGTTTCTTCTTTTAAAACAAGCGCAAAGCTTCCTCTTCATGGCTTGCTGGCGCGACGGGGAACCGTCTGGCCTCCAATAGGGTTGAAGGCCGGCTGCTGCAGGGGATACAATCAAGAAAAACAACTGTGATCGGGGAGAGCGAAGTGGCTGACCAGAAGGAACCGAAAAAGAGTATCAACCTGTCCATCGACCTGCCGGAGGATATCGCCGCGATTATTGAGCATCACGCCGTCATGAGGGCCAAGGACCCGGCCGAAATATTGCGCGAGGTGGTGCAAAAAATGATCGATGACAACGGCAAGGAAGTGGCTGAAGCGTTGAAGGGGGAATGACGTTAAAGATCAGAACTTCCACACCAGGATAAACAGCGTACAGAAGGCTATCCCCAGACGCATCTCTGAAAATCCCACCTTCATCGGATCTGTGGGGGCGGCCACCATGGCCGTATCCCAGCCGTTTTTCGCTGTCGCCGCCAGCAGAGGGATAATCATCATCCACCCCCCGTCCCTTCCGGAAAGCGCAATCACCAGGGCGGCAATGACAAGCCCCACGGCATGAGCGCCATATTCGAAT
>JAOUNV010000406.1 GCA_029880775.1 Nitrospinota bacterium
TTTTCCCGTCCCTCGGCCCCGGCGCTCCCCTCCATGGCGGTGATAACCCGCAGTTTTTTGTCGAATTGCTCTATTCTGGCAAGCTGCGTGGACATCTCGTTGGCCTGGTTACCCAGCTTGTTAAGCTCCAGAGTGAGCATAGCCCTCTCTTTGCGAAGATCATCCAGTTCCACAAGCAGAAGGTGCTGGGAGTTGTATAGGTAACCAAAATACCCCAAGGCGGAGAAGAAGACGGCCAGAAGGGCAAACGCAAGATGAATAAAAACCCGCGGAAATGAATACCTTTTGAATTGCTCCGTTACGTTGGGAACAAAAATGATGGTGTATTCCCTGGAGAACAGATCCTTAATGTCTTTCCCTGTCATATATTTTCTGTCTTGCGCGATTAAGCGGCCATGTTAATTGTGTTACTGCACAAATCAATAGCCACACCGCGCCCAAGAACCACCTCTGCAATAAATACAAGACATGGTTTCACGAGCATAGACCTCACGCCCGAACCTGACAGCGACATGGCTTCGATATGGATATTTTTAGAACAAAACAGGCCAAAAGTCAAATCATTTTACAAATATGGGTTAATTTTTCCGGGCCGGTTTGGCCCCCCTGCGGCTGGCTGGTTTGTCCCGCAGCACGAACCTGTCGTCCAGAGACATATATCGGTCCGCCGCCTCTTTCATCACTTCGGCGCAAGTCTCCGGAAATGACCACACCTCCACCTTGCAACCCCGGTTCTTCAAGTACCACAAAAGCGGCAGATAGTCCTTGTCCCCGGCCAGGATCACAGCCACATCCATTTTATCGGCCAGGGTCACAGCGTCGATGGTCAGCCATGCGTCAGCGTTTTTTATAGGCTGTTTTATCTCCCCCCCCAGGGAGAGCCAGAACCTGCGAAAATCATCCGTGATGTTCTTGTGGATCGGTTTGTAATATATGATTCTGGTAACTTCGCGCTGCCCGACTTCCTCGATTAGAAGAGCGTAATTCACCCTTCCGCCGTGGACGTTGTACCCGGCCATCTCGATATTCTCGGCGTCGATAAATACGCCCACCTTCTGATATACAAGTGTGCTCATGTTTTCCTTTATATATGTTCCTTGCCACGGAGGCCTTAGTGGCGTCTGGCGTTAATCCCTTATTGTACAGTATCTCGGCCCTTGGCGGCCCATTATCCGCCCTTGCTAATTTTCCGCCAGTTGACGCGCCAGAGCCAGCGCCTGATCACGACCATCCACCTCCCCGTCCAATTGAGCTTTAAAAACCTTCTCCAGGATCTGCCCCAGGCGCCTGGACGGCTCCAGCCCCAGCTTAAGCAGGTCCTCCCCCTTCAGAAGCGGCGCCGTCTCCCGGACAGTGGAAATGTACCTTGTCACCAGCTGCCGCATCCCATCTTCTTCGCTGGTAGCCGCAAGATAGAGTAGCGGCTCCTCCTCCATCCCCCGGAAGGCCTCTCTGGCCGCGGAGGGAGGGGGAATCCGCCGCGCCACCGAGCCGATAATCCCGGCCCCTTTTTCCAACTTCGCAAGGCTCCTCGCCGCAAGCTCCACCACATGCTGGGAGGACTTATACGCCTCGCGCATTTCCTGCAACCCTTCGGTGTCCAGGGTGTCCATCAACGCCATCAGGAACAAAAGCCACCTGCGAGCAGGCTTGTGGGGAAACGAAAGATCATGCCACGCCAGAATCTCCTCCAGCCGGTCCATGACCCTCTCCTGGGAAGAATCGAACCTGATCCTGGGATGGATAAATTTCAAGAGGTTCAGCTCCTTTAGCCTGGCCACCGCCAAAGCGGGATGACGCTCCATCAGGATCATCACGATCTCGGTTATCATCCTCTCCCCGCTCAGCCGGTTGAACAGCAGGTTGCGCGCCGCGTTCTCCAGAAGCGCCAGAGTCTGCTTCCCCATGGAAAAGCCGAACCTGCTCTCGAACCGCACCGCCCGAAAAGCGCGGGTAGGGTCCTCCACAAAACTTAAATTGTGCAACACCCGGATGGCGTGGTTTTTCAGGTCCAGCTGACCACCGAAGTAATCCATCAGCACGCCAGGCTTAGGGCCGTTCAGTCGCACCGCCATGGCGTTTATGGAAAAGTCGCGCCGGTACAGGTCATTGCGCAAAGCCCCATGCTCCACCACAGGCAAGGCGGCGGGGTGAGGGTAATACTCTATCCTGGCGGTGGCCACGTCCAGTTTTCCGCCATCCGGCCCCACCACTACCGCAGTTTTGAATTTCAGGTGGGAGTGGGAGCGCCCCCCGATCCGCCGAGCCAGCGCCGCCGCCAGCGCCACCCCGTCCCCTTCGGTGACAAAGTCCATATCCGTGGATGGAGCGCGCAGCAACAGGTCGCGAACAAACCCTCCTGCCACGTATACCGGGTATCCCAGTTCGTCGCCAGCCAGGGCGGCATGCTCCAGGATCTCCAGGCGCCGAGGATGGAGCAGATCCTTCATCATATTCGCCACGTTTTTCATCTGCGGCTCCCGCCTTTTCGTGTCGCCGCCCACCCTTCCCTGCCGTTTGAGGCTGTCCCCATACAGGCTCTCCAGCGCCATGCCTCGGGTGACCAGCCCCACGAGGGCTCCAGTCCGGCGATCCACCACCGGCGCTGCTTTCTGTCGCCTTCCCAATATCAGCTCCTCCAGTGCGGCCACTGGGGTGTCCGGGTGGACCACGGAAAACTCGGTGATCATAAAATCCCCCACCGGCCTGCCCCCCATGCCGTGGTGGATCGCTTTCTCCACGATGGATCTGGTGATAAGCCCCTCCACCTTCCCCTCGCGCAGCGCCGGCATGCCGTTTATGTCATACCGGGTCATCTTTCCTTCGGCGGTGTCCATGGTATCCCCCGCCTCCGAAAAAATCACCTTCTCCACCATGATATCCTCCACC
>JAOUNV010000407.1 GCA_029880775.1 Nitrospinota bacterium
GAGTTTTTGTTCTGCTGATGATGCTACGTGGCGCCGTGTGGGGTGGGGGGGCGTATTATTTCTTTCCGCCGGGCGATATTGCGGGGCAGGCGTTTTTGTTTCTGCTGATTCTCGCCTTATGCGCACAGACAATTTCCGCCCATCCTGGGTTGTGGTCGGCGAACCTTTCTTTCTCCTTCCTGGCTCTTCTTCCCATGACCTCCAAATGCGTCACGCCAGGTGATATCCATGGAATCGCCATGGCGGCGGCGGCATGGGCGTTGTTTCTCATATTGCTCTATTCGGCCAGGGGATTGGGGACCGACGAGGCTCCCCCTCCGGCGGAGGAAAAAGAAGCGCCGATGTTTAAGAAACTGATGGACCAGGCTGGTGAATCAATTTTCATCATCGACGCGCAAACCAGCATGTTCGTCGATGTAAACGAGTCCGCCTGCCGTAACCTGGGATACACGAAAGAAGAACTATGCTCCATGAGCGTGAAGGATGTGGAGATGAGGGTTTCCCAAGACAAGAATTGGGACACCACCATTGAGGATATAAAAAACAACAGGAACAGGAATCTCCCCGGAATTCACAGGCGAAAGGACGGCTCCCAGTTCCCCGTGGAGGTGAACACCAACCACATATCGGAAGGAGACAGCGAATATATCGTGGCGTTCGCGCGGGACGTGTCTGAAAGAGAAGCGATCATGCGGAAACTGGCGGATAGCGAAAAAGAGCTGACCACCATTTTGGAGAGCATACCCCTGTCGATCATGATTCTGGGCCAGGATGGGTTGGTGAAATATTTCAATTTGGCTTCCTCCGACTGGTATGGAATCTCCGCCGCCGAGGCCCAGGACAAGCCGGAGCCGGATATCTGGGCAACCCCTGAAGACCGGGAAGAGTTCTACTCCATGCTGGAAAAGCGCGGATATGTGGGGAGCTTTGAGGCGGCTCACAAAATGGCCGGTGAGGCGGAACAATGGGTCATGGTGTCTGGCGTGAAGATCATATTGAATGAGGGACCCGTGCTCCTGGTGACAAGAAGAGAGATCACCGACCTGAAAAATACCGAGAACGGGCTGAAAGCCGCGAAGCTGCGGGCGGAGGCCGCCACCGAGCTGAAGGACCAGTTTGTCTCCCTGGTTTCCCACGACCTGCGCTCCCCCCTCGGTTCCATCCAGGGCCTGACCCGGTTGCTTCGGGGCCAGTGGAGCGATCGAGGGGAGAAGGGGCCGGAGATAATCGAAAAAGTTATCAAGGCCACCGATATGATGGTGACCATGGTGGATCAACTACTGGATATCAGCCGCCTGCAGACCGGGAAGATCATCCCCCAGATAGAGAGTTTTTCCGCCAGCAATTTCGTGGATGACCTGATGGAAAATATAGATTTTCTGGCCAGGGAGAAAGAGGTGGCTCTTGTAAACGAGTTGCCCCAGGATATGTTTGTGTCGGCGGACCGGGGGCTTTTGGTCGAAGTGATACGCAACCTGTTGTCAAATGCGGTGAAGTTCTGCGCTGAGGGAAACCGGGTGGTGGTTTACAATCCGGAGGGGAGGCCCGGCGTCCTGGCTGTGAAAGATGACGGCGTCGGCATGGACGAATTCGCCCTGGAGAACGTCTTTAAGCACGAGGTGAAAACCACTTCCGAAGGAACCGCCGGGGAAAAGGGGACCGGCCTGGGATTGCCCTACTGCCACGACATCATGAAAGCCCATGGCGGCGACCTGACCGTGGAATCTGAAGAGGGGAAGGGGACAGTGTTTTATGTTGTTTTGCCGAAGGAAGGGGAGGGTGGAGAGGCCTTAACGAAGGACTGACTTGCCGGACATGGCAAAACACAGGCAATCATCCATCACATGGAAATAATATCACCAGCCTAATTGTATTTTACCGCCTCACTTCACCACATGACGTTTATTCCTGGCGCTCGTCAAAACTTAACGACGGCTGATGAATAATCATATTGTCGATCTTTTTGGCAACTTCAAGGGCCTCGCCGACGAAGAAGCCATTTGCGCGCACGGTGACGAATATATTGTTTCGCGAGAATGTAATCTGGCTATCATCCCCTCTGCGTGACTGGATATAAAAACCAACAGTGCCAAGCTCTTTCGGACGCTTGGCAGTGCTATACATGGCGGCCAATGCTTCGGTCGACATCATGTTATCGGCCAGCCTGGCGAGTAAAAACTCTTTGGCCGCCCGGCCACTGGGTGTTTGACAGGCTTCAATGTCCATTTGGCCTTCGAGGCGGTATCGCCAAGCCTTTTGATAGCGTTCCATGCTCCGCTTGAGGTGGGCCTCCACAAAACGCCGATCCTTGAGCTGCTCTTCAGAAAGAGCTTCCAGTAAACGCTTCCTGAGTTCGGAGGGAAATTTGTCTGGCGCGGGTTCCGCCCGTTCGGTTAGACGCCGCCACGACCAGTGGCAATCATCCCAAGGTGTCCCGCCAAAGGAAACCTTACCGCAGGATTTCGTCACCTGCGTTACCGCCGCCGGATTTTTCAGTAGGACCTTACTGATCCTTGGAATTCCGAAAAGCGCTTTCGTATCAGGCCAATTATCGAAATCCATGGCCTTGGCCATCGCGGCTATCCGTTCTTTGTTCACGCCAGGTGGAGCATCGAAAGCTTTAAACTCCATTTGCGTCTGCGCCACCGCGATGTTGGAGAAACTCCACATCGCCAGGCACGCAACGGCGGCGAGATATATCTTCATCGTTAATTCTCCATTGCTAGAATATTTTTGCATGTTTCACAAGCCGTATCATTGGACATCGTAGTTATAAACTGTCGGCGTTCCAGGGCTTGAGGCCGGCACATCGTCTATGACTCTTGCTTTATAACTGCTATTCCAGCTGTCATTTCCGTCCAGATCGCGCGGGATAGTGTTATAAAGCA
>JAOUNV010000408.1 GCA_029880775.1 Nitrospinota bacterium
TCAGCTGCAGGTCGGTGTGCATGTATAAATAGGACATGACCTTCTCCGGGTCCACATCCTGACCTTTCGGTTCCAAGATTATCCGGATATCCTCTGTCGACTCGTCTCTCACATCCACAAGGTGGACAATTTTCTTTTGGGCTATCAGCTCCCCTATCTTAGTAAGGAGGGAGCTTTTGTTGACTGTGTATGGGATGCTGGTGATCACGATCTGCCATTTTCCCTTGGTCAATTCCTCGGTGGCCCACTCACCGCGCAGCTTTATCGAACCGTGACCACTTTCATAAATGTTTCGCAACTCCGCCTTGGTAGACAGAATCTGTCCACCACCGGGAAAATCGGGGCCCTTGATGAATTTTTGCAAACCTTTGTTGTCAATATTTGGCGAATCGATCATGGCCACTGCCGCGTCTATGGTCTCCCGCATGTTATGCGGCGGGATATTGGTGGCAATGCCCACTGCGATACCGGAGGAGCCATTGACCAGTAGGTTCGGAAAACCAGCCGGCAACAGCCTTGGCTCCTTACTCTCCCCATCGAAAGTGGGAACGAACTCCACGGTTTCCTTTTTCAGGTCGCCGAGTATCTCCCCTGTCAGCTGGGCCAGCCTGGCCTCGGTGTACCTCATGGCGCCGGCCGGGTCTCCGTCTATGCTGCCGAAGTTACCATGGCCTTCCACCAGAGGGTATCGCAGGGAGAAGCTCTGGGCCATACGCACCAAAGCGTCGTATATGGCCTGGTCTCCGTGGGGGTGATACTTACCCATAACCTCCCCCACCACAGTGGCGGATTTTCGGTATTTGCCATCGTGGAACAGCCGTAGCTGATTCATGGCGAAGATTACGCGTCGATGGACAGGCTTCAGCCCGTCCCGCACATCCGGCAGAGCCCTGGAGACGATGGTGGAAAGCGCGTATGAAAGGAATCGCGACTCCAACTCTTCCTTCAGGTCAGAGTTCCTGGGCGGATTAGGCTTGGAACCAGTGGTGTCTGTTTTCTTTGATTTCGGCGGCATTAATTCAATATAGTAGTCGACGCGGTAATAGTTCTATGTGAACCAGAATATATCAATTTCTCTTTACATAGCAGGTTTATACAACAACCGGATGGCTCAGGTCAATAATATAAAACTATCCCCCTCGCGCCAATATTTCGATAAAGCATTGATATTTTATAGATAATATGATAGTTTTACATCCAAACAAATGGGATTCTCCAGTGAAAATAAAGCGTTATTCACTGCTTACTTTACCGGTCATCTGCGCTCTTCTGTTCGTCGTGGAACAGGCGGACGCTTCGCAACAAGTTGCCTCGCGACAAGTCGCTTCGCAGTTTGAGCAGCGTCAATACTCCTCTGTACTACCCTCTTCCGATACAGGTTCGGCTGCCGATCTTTATTTCGGAGAGCGGTTTCCCATACCCAAGGACCTGGTTCCCAACGTCGATTTCTGGATATCCGTATATTCCCGGCACACCACAGGGCAATGGATTCTGCATGACAGTCAGGATCTGGGGATTGTCTATGGAGTTATAAACGCCGACCAGGTGTTCCCGGGTGAAAATCTGAACAGCCGCAAGGTGGACAGGTATATAAAGAAACAGAAAAAGCATGTGGCCTCCCTGCTGAAAAAGATTTACAAGAACAAAGGTGTGGCGGTTAACCCCGAGGAGGCCGCCATCGCAAACGCCTTACCGGAAAGGTTGAACAGCTATTCCAAGTTCCTGAAGCACTACAGAAACGTTCGAGCCCAACGTGGACAGTCGGACAGGTTCCGTGAAGGGATAAAGCGCTCTGGCCAGTATCTGGCCCGGATGCGCCAGGTGTTCCGGCAATACGGCTTACCGGAAGAATTGACCACCCTGCCCCATGTGGAGTCCTCCTTTTATTACAAAGCGTACTCCAAAGCGGGAGCGGCCGGGATATGGCAGTTTACTCGTGGCACCGGCAGATATTACATGCGGATAAATTATCTGGTGGACGAGCGGAGAGATCCTGTGTTTTCCACCCATGCCGCAGCCAAGTTGCTCAAGAAAAATTACAAGGCCCTAGGCTCCTGGCCCCTGGCGATCACCGCGTATAATCATGGACTAAACGGGATGAAACGGGCCGTGAGGAAGCAGGGGGCGGACCTGACCAAAATCATCCGCAAACATAAAAGCAGGTATTTCGGGTTCGCTTCCAGAAATTTCTATGCGGAGTTTCTGGCTGCGCTGGAGGTTTCCAGAAATCATATAAAATATTTCGGCCCCGTCGATTTCAATAGCCAGGTGCTGTACGATGAGATCGTCTATGGACGATATATCCATGCCAGAGACTTGGCTAAAGTCACAGGCCTATCTCTGAAAACCTTGAAGAAACTGAATCCCTCCTTATCAAAGGTAGTGTGGGATGGAAGAGCAAAGATTCCCAGTAATTTTAAACTGAAGGTGCCGGAGGGGATGGGGAGCTTTGCCCTGATTGCCCTGGAAAAAGCTCCCTCCAGCCTCTCAAACGATTCGGGGGACCTCGTACACAAAGTTCGGCGTGGAGAGACAATCAGCGCAATAGCTCTTCATTATGGAGTGGCGATAAGAACTCTGCTGGACAGCAATAACATAAAGCCTCGTTCCTTGAGGGTAGGTTCGAAAATATTAGTCCCTTCCCCCACCAGAAACCTGCCAAGCAAAAAAAGGTACGCAAAAAAGGCGAGGAAGAGGAAAACAAAAAGGACTCCAACCAAACCAGCCCAGACTGCGACAGTCAAAGCCATCAAGCTTGCGTCCGCAAACTCCGTGGCCCCAGCATTCCTTGTTAACGCTCCCGACCCGACGAATGGGACGAAAGACCAAAGCTCATCAGACTCGTCTGCTGCAGATGTGGTGGCCCAGGTGCTTGGCCGGGA
>JAOUNV010000409.1 GCA_029880775.1 Nitrospinota bacterium
AATACGACGACCCGGCTGTGGCGCTGATAGAGCTTCGCTCCATAGCGCGGGGGGTGAAGACGGCGGACGCGATGGTGAAAAAAGCGCCGGTGCGCCTGCTGGAGGCGCGTACTGTGTGCCCCGGCAAATACATCATCCTCATCGGCGGGGAGACCCAGGCGGTGCAGGACGCATACAACGAAGGGAGCCAGATCGGCGCGGAGATGATCGTGGACGAGCTGTTTCTTCCGCACGCCCACTCTCAGCTTATGCCGGCCATGGAGGCGTGTACTCAAATTGCCGATATAGATTCGCTGGCGATTCTGGAGACATTTACAGTGGCCTCGGTAATCTTGTCGGCGGACGCTGCGGCCAAAGCGGCGGACGTGCAGTTGATAGAGTTGCGGATGGCCAACGGCCTGGGGGGCAAATCGTTTTTCACCATGACTGGGCCGTTGCCAGACATCGAGGCGGCGGTGGAGGCGGGCGTGGCGATAATGGAACAGGCGGGGACGCTGGTGTGTGTGGAGACGGTGCCCAACCCCCACGCCGATATAAACCTGAAGCTTTTGTAACGGAGATTCAATATGCACCTGGCCAGAGTGATCGGAAAAGTGGTGGCCACCCAAAAGCATGAAGCGCTGGAGGGGATCAAACTTTTGATCCTGCAACCGGTGAACCACAACCTGAAGCCAAAGAGCGCGCCTATCGTGGCGGTGGACAACATGCAGTCGGGCGAAGGGGACCTGGTGGCATATGTCACCGGACGCGAAGGGACGCTGATGCTGGAGCAAAGCTTCACCCCGGTGGACGCGGGAATCGTGGCAATCGTGGATAGCGTCAATACGGAGGTGGCGCCATGAAGCTTGCAAAAGTGCTGGGGAACATACAGGCGACGGTGAAGCATGAGGTGTATACCGGATACCGGATCATGACGGTGCAGCCTTTGGATGAGAACTTGAAGCCGGAGGGGGAGAGCCATCTGGCGGTCGATTTCGCCCAGTCGGGGCCAGGGGATATAGTGCTGGTGGCGGTGGAAGGAAACGCCAGTCGCCAGCTTTTCATGAACGACAAGGCGCCGGTGCATGCCGTGATAGAAGGCGTAGTGGACCATGTACAAAGAGGTGAATAAAAATGAAATCTGAATCACAACATCGCAAGGATATAGTCGAGGTCTGCAAACGGATCCATGGGCGCGGGTGGATCAGCTCCACCGACGGCAACGTCTCCGTGCGGCTACGCGAAGATAGGATATTGATCACCCCTACCGGAATCCACAAGGGGTTCATGAACGAGCGGGATCTGATCGTGGCGGACCTTTCCGGCAAGGTGATCGCAGGCCGGGCCAAGCCATCGACCGAGATCGTGCTACACGCCACCTGCTATCGCGAAAGGCCGGAAGTCCACGCTGTGGTGCACGCGCACCCCACCATGAGTGTGGCTTTCTCGCTGGCCGGGATCACGCTGGCCAAGTGCATGCTACCGGAGGTGGTGTTTACCCTTGGATCGATCCCCACGGCGGACTACGCCCCTCCCGCCACAGAGGAGGTGGCGGAATCGATTCGCAAATACATCAAGGAATACGACGCCATCATCCTGGAGCGCCATGGCAGCCTGACGGTGGGTCCGGATGTTTTCTCCGCATACAACACGCTGGAGCGGATGGAGCATGTGGCGGAGATCACATACCACGCGCGTCAGCTGGGCGCCATCACGCCGCTATCTTCGGCGCAGATAGAGCGCTTGCGCCAGGTGGGGGACAGGCAAGGCTGGCCCCGGCGCAAAATCGCCGAGGAAGCATGCAACAACTGCAACGCCTGCGGCAAGCTGGACGGCTGTGGATCGCCACCGGCCGCCGCCGGGGATGGGGTGACACAAGAGCGCGTGGCCGCTGCGGTATCCTCCACGGTGGTGGAGAATCCGTCAAACGATATGGCCGCCGTTATAGCCGAGGAGGTGGCCGGGGCGATGGCCAGAGCGCGGGGGTGATGGAGCCGAAGCCCAACAACGCCCGCGCCGACAATATCGCCCCATTCTCAATGGGCCTTACAGCCCAATGACATCTTTCACCAGCTTGTCGACGGAAATAGTGGCTCCGATTTTCAGGGTCCATGGAGTTACGGACATCGTGCTTCCGGTCCATCGAGCTTCATCATAAAGTTGGCCAGCAAAAGATATGAAACCATTATCACCCCATGGAATATGGATTGAAGCCTTAATCGCTTTTGCTTTTCTATCCTCATATTTCGGAACACCATTGTTGCTTTGTATCTTCATGGTGTCACTGGTATTATCTTTAGAATCGAGAAGCAAGGGGACTTCGATATTGTCAACGTAATAATAACCCACAACCACTTCAATTTTTCGCCATTCTCCGCTTTCGCGGTCAGAGCTCTGCTTGTTCTTTTTATTTTGGACATATTCCACCGGAATACCGAAAACAAATACTAATCCAACACTGTCAACGGTGTGGTTGTTTTGGGCCACTCGATCCGTGGTTATCCCCAGGGAATACTCAAGGTTGAGAGTGTGCGACATTTCTGCTTTGTCAGGAGGAGCGATCCTGGAGAAAAGGGGGATCCCAATGCTGAAATCGATGTACGCCTCTCCTTGCTCGGCAATGGCCGATGACGTTTTACTGTCAGAGGCGACTACTGTCCCGAACCGTACCTGGTAGTCGAGAAAAGGATGAGATATGTTTCCAATAGCCGTTACAGTGTCCGTGTACCACCAATTTGCAGCCATATCGGCCATCGAGTTGTTAGTTTTAACTTCGCTGAAACCTTGCCAGGCCGACCCTGTAAATAATTCTGTGTAACTGCCCGATTACACTTTTTCCGGCATCCTGTCGGCGAACTCGATCATGAACCGGTTCAGCGCCGGTTTCCAGTTTCTGA
>JAOUNV010000410.1 GCA_029880775.1 Nitrospinota bacterium
GGGGATTGTTGAAGGAGAACATGCGGGGGGCCAGCTCCGGGTAGCTTATGTCGCAATTGGGGCATGCGTGACGCTCGGAGTATAGTATCTCCTCCTCACCGCCAATGTTCACCTGCACAAGCCCATCGGACATCTTCAAGGCCAGCTCCACGGAATCCGCCAATCGACGGCGCAATCCCTCCTTCATCACCAGCCGGTCCACCACAAGCTCGATGGTATGTTTCTTTTTCTTGTCCAGCGCGATATCCTCGCCCAAGTCGCGCATCTGGCCATCCACCCGCACCCGGACGAAGCCCTTGGCGCGGAACTGGTCCAGCTCCTTGCGGTACTCCCCCTTCCTGTCCCGGATGATGGGGGAGAGAACCTGGATTTTTGTTCCCTCGTCCAGCTCCATGATACGGTCCACGATCTGGGTGGCGGTGAGCGAGCTGATCGGCAGGTTGCATTTGTAGCAATGGACATCGCCGATGCGGGCGAAGAGCAGCCGCAGGTAGTCGTATATCTCCGTGACGGTGCCCACAGTGGAGCGGGGATTGCGGCTGGTGGTCTTCTGCTCTATGGAGATGGCGGGGCTGAGCCCCTCGATAGATTCCACCTCCGGCTTTTCCATCTGCTCCAGGAACTGACGGGCATATGCGGAGAGGCTCTCCACATATCGGCGTTGCCCCTCGGCGTATATGGTGTCGAACGCCAGGGAGGACTTCCCGGAGCCGGAAACGCCGGTGATGACGACAAGCTTGTCCCTGGGGAGAGTGATTGTGATGTTTTTCAGGTTATGCTCGTTGGCGCCCCTGACGATGATTTTATCGGCCATACTTCCAAAAGGGCCATTGTAGCGCGGATGGGGGAGGGATGGGGAAGGGAAATATTAGGTTGGCCGTAGGATTACTGTCGATAAGCTAGATTATTAACTTGTATTTGCTAATTTCTATCTTGATATGATTTCATATCGTCTTCACAATGCGAACAACCCCTCCACCGACTATCCTCTACATCGGCAGTCGTGTATTCATTACACCATTCACATGTGCCAATGTCTTCGAATTTACAAGTAGCAAAACAATTCGTGCAGAGCCACAAATCTTCGTCGACGCTTACTACTGAATGATACATATCACACACACCACAGTTAACCTCATGGGGATCATACATAGTGTCCTTAGTTATGCCATGGTCCGCAGTCAAGAATTCCTTAACATCTTCACCAGATATATATTGTCTACATTTCCTGCACTGGTCCCACGGTTCGCTAATAAGTGTCTTCATCGCTTTACAATTTGGACATTCAATCTTCACACCATTGGCGCTGAAGTCACAAACCAAACATTGAAATATCAAAAATGGATCGCGAGATGAGTCCTCTTTTAAAGTCGGCTGTCCACAGGAAGGGCATTCGTGAAACAGTAATCCTGCTTTTTTCTCAGCATCAACTTCACCCTTTAGTTCTTTATATTTAGCCTCGAGGTACTTCTTGTGTCCTTGCATAGTTTTGTTGTATTCGGCAATCTCACCCTTGAAACTGATGAATACAGAAGACCAGCGATCATGCGCTGTTAAGATGTGATGGAGATAAAACCATGCGCGGCACTGCTGGGCCACAACGTCGTTTATCTCTTCTTTCTTATTTTGTTGCGCGACAGGGATATGGAAGAAATGAACCATCTGATTTCGATGCTTGCCTAATTCTAAAAAGCAGTTCAATTCGTTTGGGTGAAGCCCATTTTGAAGAATTGCAGTTAACCGTTTATCTGCATTTTTTAAACTGACCGAGTGGAAGTCACCTTTTTTAAAATTGTCTAAATTAGCGTCATCAGGCTTGGTCAATATTAGAGTCCAGTGTTCATGAAGCAGCCTTGCCTTAAGGAAAAGCTCAATCGCCGAATAAAAATGGATGACCGAATATTTGGGCTCTTCCTCAAATTCTAGTGCTGCCTTGTCTAGAAAATTAAATGCATTCTTGACCAAATAGCCAAAGAATTCTTCTTTTTTGATTGCACCAGCTGCTTTTGGGGAAGTTGACTTGGCCTTCTTCATACGCATGTGTCCTTTGTTAGCTAACCTGACCACATCATCATGATATTCCAACGTGGTTCGTAGAATACCATACCACCCCCACCTAGCCTCCCCCCTCAAGGGGGAGGATTATGTCTTGTCGATTGAGGCGCCATAACGCTCATGGGCTTCTCCTGCCCCCTACAGCCAACCTTGCTCTTTATACCAGGCCAGCGCTCGCGCCGCGCCATCCTCCAGCCCCACGGCGGGGGAATACCCCAGCTCCTCCCGCGCTCTGGCGATGGAGAACGCTCGGGTCTTTATATAAAAATCGACCCGCCGCCCGAATAACGGCGGCTTTATACCCAGCGGCCCCAACGTGGCCTCCATGACGGCAGCGGCCAGCCGCACCGGCAGATATGGCACGGTCACACTGCGCAGCTCCCCTCCCGCCGCTCGGGCGATTACTTCCGCCCAATGGCGCACACTTACCGGAGCTTCACCGCAGAGGATATACACCCTCCCGGCCGCTTGCGGCGTTTGGTATGCCAGGATCATCCCATCCACCAGGTCGTCCACATACACCGGATGAATTTGCGTGGAGCCATCCCCGATGATGGGGAATCGCCCACCCCCGGCCATCCGGAACAGCTTGAACAACCGCCCGTCGCCGGGGCCATACACCGCGCCGGGGCGAACCACCGTCACGTCCATTGCGTTGGCGGCGCCAAATTCCAGCGCCAGTTTCTCCGCCTCGGCCTTTGTGATCTGGTAAATGTCCTCCGTGTTGTAGGGGGAGGTCTCGTCGGCGGGCGGGTTTGTTATATGGCCCATCACCCCCGTGGTGGAGCAGTGAAGAAACCTTTTGACCCCTGTGC
>JAOUNV010000411.1 GCA_029880775.1 Nitrospinota bacterium
GTCATCAGCACCCTGTTTTCCTTAGTCCACTCGATGGCCAGGGAGCCCCCCGGCAGGTCCACCCGGGTCTTGCGCCCCGCCTTGCCATTGATGACGCTGGCCACACCCACCGCGCAGGCGCCGGTGCCGCAGGCCAGGGTGACCCCGGAGCCACGCTCCCACACCCGCGCCTTCACCCGGTTTTTCGAAATCACCTGTACAAACTCCACGTTGATCCGGTTCGGGAACGCCTCATGCCGCTCGATAAGCGGGCCTACTTTTTCCAGGTCCACCTTCTCCACGTCGTCGGTGAAGATGACGCAATGGGGATTGCCCATGGAGACGGCGGTGATTTTGTATCCTTTGCTACCCGCCATCAGGCGCTTGCCCCGCACCTCGCCATCGAAAATGGTGGGCACCGTGCGTCCATCCAGGATCGGCTCGCCCATGTCCACTTCCACCATGCCGTTCTTTTTCATCACAGGCTTAATGATCCCGGCCGGGGTCTCCACGTTTATCCATCCCTTGGAGCGGATCTTCCGGTCCTTACGGTCCCACAGATACTTCGCGAAAGCGCGGATGCCGTTGCCGCACATCTCCACCTCGCCACCGTCGGCGTTGAATATTCTCATGCGCCAATCCGCCTTTTTGGAAGGGAGGATCTCTATCAACTGGTCGCACCCCACCCCAAACCGGCGGTCGCATATGGCGGCGGCTTTCTTCTTCAGCCCCACGGTTGGCTTTCGGCGCGAGTCGATCATCACAAAGTCGTTGCCCAGCCCGTGCATCTTCACAAACTTGATAGACGCCATAACGCCTTACTCCAGATAGGCGGGGATACTCTCCCCCCGAACCAGATCTTCCACCGTCTCCCGCTTCCTTATCACGTCATACGTGGCGCCGTTGACCAACACCTCCGGCACGCGCGGACGGGAGTTATAGTTGGATGACATGGTAAATCCATACGCCCCGGCGCTCATCACCGCCATCAGCTCATCCGGATAAATTTCCGGCAGCACCCGGTCTTTGGCCAAAAAGTCGCCCGACTCGCAAATGGGCCCCACCACGTCGGCGGTAATCTTTTTGCGCTTGGCCGCCTCCTGCGTCACAGGGACGATGTGCTGGTAGCTGCCATAGAGGCTGGGGCGGGCCAAGTCGTTCATGGCGGCGTCCACAATGATAAAAGTCTTCTCCACATTGCTCTTGGTGAAGAGAGCGCGGGTGACCAGGGCGCCGGCGTTGCCCACCAGAACACGCCCCGGCTCGAAGACTATTGTGCAGCCAGTCTCCTTGAGCATTGGCACGATAGCCTTTGCCAGCTCATCCGGATGGGGCGGCGCCTCGTCATTGTATGTGATGCCCAGCCCACCACCGATATCCACATACTTGATATTGATTCCTTCGGCGCGCAGGGCTGTCACCAGCTCCAATGTTTTTTCCAGCGCGTCGGCGAATGGCGACACCAGTGTGATCTGGCTGCCGATATGCTTGTGCATCCCGACGATCTCTATGTTGGGGAGCTTCGAGGCGTTTTTATACTCCTCCATTGCGCTTTCTATGGAGATGCCAAACTTGCTCTGCTTTAAGCCCGTGGATATGTATGGATGGGTCTGCGGATCCACATCAGGGTTCACCCGCAAGGCCACCGGGGCCTTTACGCCCAGCTTTCCCGCCACCAGGTCTATCAGCAGCAGCTCCTGGGTAGACTCCACATTGAACATGAGTATCCCAGCCTTCAACGCCGCTTCTATCTCCGGAGCGGTTTTACCCACACCGGCGAAGACTGTCTTGTCGGCAGGGACGCCCGCCTTTTGCGCCCGGTACAGTTCTCCGCCGGAGACTATGTCCGCGCCGCCGCCCTGCTTGGCGAAGAGGCGGACCACCGCCAGGTTGGAGTTCGCCTTCACCGCAAAGCACACCAGATGCGGCACATCCTTGAACGCCTGGTCGAACACAGTGAAATGGCGCAGCAAGGTGGCGTGGCTGTAGCAATAGAAGGGAGTGCCCACCTCCTCTGCGATCTTGGCCAGCGGCACATCCTCGCAGTGGAACTGGCCGTCCTTATAGTCGAAATGATGCATGTCTAATATCCATTATCCAATCGATTAACGCGCCATGCCAGCCATTGCCGCAGTGGCGCCTGTGAGTGGTACATGATGATTGATTGGTTTGCAGGTTGTCAATACGGGATCGGCAAGATATAGAAACTCGATACCTGCTTTGAATCGGCAATCCATGGCTTGGCAATGATTTCCTCCCGCCGCTTGTCACATCGACCATACTTCACTGCATGCGATAAAAGATTTATCCGGAGGAGTGCAGCCCCTTCACAAGGTTTGAATGGACTCCTCCAATCATATAAGATGGGAGTAGCAAGCGTTAACCAAAGTAAAAAGGAAACGATGAAAAATATAATCATGGCTTTTTGCCTGTCATTGTCGCTGGCCCTACCTGCGGCCACCCAGGTGGCCTATGCCCAGAAAGGCGCAGACCAGGCAAAGATCGATAAGATCATCGAGGCGTATATATTGGCCCATCCGGAGGTGATAGAGCGCTCCATGCAGGTCTATTACGAGAAAAAGAAACAGGAAGCCAGAAAAAAGGAACTATCCGAGGCGTTCGCCAACAGAAAGTTACTCGGTGTTGAGGGCCTGCCCCTGAAAGGCAACCCGAACGGCAAGATCACCATCGTGGAATTTTCCGACTTCCAATGCCCATACTGCGCTCAATCTGTCCACACCATAAACCAGGTGCAGAAAAAATATGGGGACAAGGTGCGGATCGCGTATAAGCATTTCCCATTGTCCAACCACGCCTCCGCCAGGGCCGCCGCCAAGGCCAGCCTGGCTGCGGAGAAGCAGGGGAAGTTCTGGG
>JAOUNV010000063.1 GCA_029880775.1 Nitrospinota bacterium
ACCTGCCATCTGTATCCACCACGGGAAAGTAATTATCGGTGGAGCTGGAGATCAATTTCATGATATCTCCGAAATGCATGTTTTCCGGAATAGTCGTCACCTGCTTTTTCATGACATCGGCGACCTGGATATCGTCCATCACGGAGATATCGTACCCGCGCCACAGCTTTATCCCCCGGCGAAAAAGTTTTTCTGTGTATATGCTCCTGTCGGAAAACATGGTCATAGTGAAGGTGGACATTATGCATGCGGTCATTATCGGCAATATAATCAGGTAGTTGCCGGTCAGCTCATACGCCATCAGAATGTTGGTGAGGGGGGCATGGGCCGCGGCGGACATCACCGCGCCAATCCCCACCATGGCGTAGGCCCCGGCCGAGGCCGTGCTATCGGGGAAAAGGAAGTGAACAAATGTGCCGAAGGCCCCGCCCATCATGCACCCTATGAAAAGAGCTGGCGCGAACATACCACCGGAGCCACCGGAACCTAGCGTTATGGACGTGGCGATTATCTTCGCGAAAATCAGAGCCAGCGCCAAGCCCCACCACAGCTCTCCGTTTAGCATTTTGTCCATGGAGTCGTATCCGCCGCCGCCGACCAGGGGAAAGAATATCAGGATGACACCCACCATCAGGCCGCCAATGGCCGGCTTGTATACTTCTTTTACCTTCAGCTTGTACTTAAAGTAATCCTCTGTCTTAAAATAGGCTACGAAAAAGAGCCGGGCCACCAGCCCACATAGAATACCGAATATGGCGTAAAGCCCTATCTCCCAATATGACGCTATCGAATATGAAGGGGCGTTGAAGGCTGGGTCCGCCCCGATCAGAAGCCTTTTTGTCGTTGTGGCCATCACAGAGCTGATAACTATCGGAAGAAAGGAGATGACGTTAAAATCACCCAGTACCAGCTCCACCGCAAAGATCACACCGGCGATGGGCGCGTTGAACGACGCCGCTATCCCAGCCGCCGCGCCACAACCCACCAAAAGGCGCAGTCTCTCTGCTGACATTTTCAGCGCCTGACCGATAGCCGATCCGGCCGCGCCGCACATTTGGGCGATGGGTCCTTCCCGCCCGCCGGAGCCGCCGGAGCCGATGGTGATGGCTGTCCCCACCAGCCGCATCCAGATCGTGCGCCTTTTGACCATTCCCCGGTCCACCGCTGTCCACTTCATCACCTCCGCCGCAGAGCCGGATTCCGTCTCCATTTTCGTGTAAGACCTTATCAGGCCAACGATGAGCCCTCCAACCGCAGGAGTCAGGGGAAGAACCACAAGGAGGTATAGAAGTGATCCTTCCGTGAACCAGGAGGAGGGATTTTCCAGAAAAAGGTGTGTACAATAGTCCAACGCCCACTCGAATACCACGGCCAGAAGGCCGCATATCACGCCCAACGCGCCGGCCACCACCACCAGGAAGGTGTTATGCTCGTAGGAGGTCCAGGATTTCAGGGCTCCTAAAAACGCCTGGCGTATATGGGATGGGTGTTTTTCTTCCTTTTCTTCCATGACGCCCTATCCAGGCTAGACTTTCAAGCCGGATATAGTATAAAAAAAAAACCGGTAGCGGCCAGGCCGCCACCGGTGTTAACGCAAGATAGTAATCCCCCTGAAATCACTCTTCCGCATCCGGACTGAATAAATCGTCCGCCGGATCTGCCGAGCCCATTTCCGAAACCGATGCAGGCTCCGGCTTTTTGAAGCTGGGAAGCGCCAGCAGCTTCACTCCGTAATTGGCGTACCTTCTGGCGCCGGTGCCAGCGGGAATCAGCCGACCCATAATCACGTTTTCCTTGAGCCCTTTTAGCGTGTCCAGCTTGCCAGAGACAGAGACTTCAGTGAGCACTCTGGTTGTCTCCTGGAACGACGCGGCGGAAATGAAGCTCTCCGTGGAGAGTGAAGATTTTGTGATGCCCAAAAGCGTGGGGCGCCCTTTGGCGGGTAGGCCACCGGCCGCTATCGCCTTTTGCACCTCTTCCTGGAACCTGATCTTGGTCACCATCTCCCCCACCATCAGCCCGGTATCGCCACCGTCCTCCACGACCAGGTGCTTTAGCATCTGACGCACGATGATCTCGATATGCTTGTCGTTTATCTGCACACCTTGCAGGCGGTATACCTCCTGCACTTCGTTCACCAGATATTTTTGCAGCTCCTTCTCACCCAACACCGCCAGTATGTCGTGCGGGTTGGAAGCGCCGTCCATCAGCGCCTCACCGGCCCGGACATAGTCTCCCTCGTGCACGTTCACATGCTTGCCTCGGGGGAGCAGATACTCGTGCTGCTCGCCGTTATCTGTAGTGATCACCACGCGGCGCATCCCCTTTAGGATACCGCCGAAAGATACCCGGCCATTGACCTCGGATATTGTGGCCTGCTCATGCGGCTTTCTGGCCTCAAAAAGCTCCGCGACCCTGGGTAGACCGCCGGTGATGTCCTTGGTCTTCATCGTTTCACGCGGAATCTTGGCGATAACATCTCCCGCCTTGATCTCGTCTCCTTCGTGTACGCCCAGATGCGCTCCGGCCGGCAGCAGATAGCGCCCGATAGTTTTGTTATTACTATCCTTGATGGAGATGCGCGGTTGCTTCTTCTCCTCCCTGTGGTCCAGGATAACCTTTTCGGAGTGACCGGTTGTGTCGTCGATCTCCTCTCGCATGGTGACGTTATCCACGATATCGCCAAAGGCCACTTTACCACCGGCCTCTGTAAGGATGGACATGGTGTACGGATCCCACTCCGCCAGGATGTCGCCTTCCTTCACCCGGTCCCCGTCATTCACCCTCAGCTTGGCCGAATATATGATCTTGTGCCGTTCCAGTTCCCGGCCCTGGTTGTTCTGGATGATCAGCCCACCGTTTCGATTCATCACCACGCTCTCTTTGTCAGAGACTTTGATGTGCTTGATGTCGACGAACTTCACGACACCCTCTTTCCTGGCATGCAATGTGGTCGCCTCGGCCACCCTGGAGGCGGTTCCGCCGATATGGAACGTGCGCATGGTAAGCTGAGTGCCAGGCTCGCCGATGGACTGGGCAGCGATAACTCCCACCGCCTCGCCTATTTCCACCACGCCGCCCGTGGCCAGGTTGCGCCCGTAGCACCGGATGCAGACACCGTCTTTCGACTCGCAAGTTAGGGTGGACCGAATTTTTATCCGTTCTATACCTCGCTCCTCGAAAAGCTTGACAGCCTTTTCGTCTATCATCTCGTTGATGTTCAGAAGGATTTCCTTGTTGAACGGATCGATAACATCCTCCAGAGCGAACCTGCCCAAGATACGCTCGCCCAACTCCTGGATCACTTCGCCACCTTCCACCAGGGCGGTGATTTCTATGCCGTTTAGGGTGCCGCAGTCTTCTTCCAGGATAATGATGTCCTGGGCCACGTCCACCAGCCTCCGCGTCAGGTAGCCGGAGTTGGCGGTCTTCAGCGCGGTGTCGGCCAATCCCTTTCGGGCGCCGTGAGTGGATATGAAATATTGTAGCACCGTCAACCCCTCTCGGAAGTTGGCGGTGATCGGGGTCTCCATGATCTCACCGGAGGGCTTGGCCATCAGCCCGCGCATACCAGCCAGCTGACGTATCTGCTGGCCGCTACCTCTGGCGCCAGATTCGGCCATGATGAATATGGAGTTGAAATCCGGATCCGTCGACTTACCGGCCACGATATCGTCGTCCTGCTGTTGCAGCTCCTTGAACATCTCGCCAGCCACATTTTCCGTGGCGTGGGCCCAGATATCTATGATCTTGTTGTATCGCTCGCCATGGGTGATCAGACCCTCGTGATACTGATGGTTGACCTTGGCCACTTCCTTGGCCGCTTTCCCCACGAATGTTTCCTTGTGGGTGGGGATCAGCATGTTGTCTATGGAAATGGAGATACCGGCCCGGGTGGCCATGCTAAAGCCCAAGTCCTTCAGGTCATCCAGGAAACGGACAGTATCGTTTCGGCCCTTCTTGATGAACACCTCGTGGACCAGGGATTGAAGCTCCTTTTTTACCAGGAGGCGGTTCACCCTGTCAAAGCCCATTCCCTCGGGAAGTATTTCGTACATCAAAACCCGACCGGCGGTTGTGTCGTGTACTTCCCCTTCGATGCGCACGCGGATTCTGGCGTTGACTGACAACTTGCCGCTATCGTATGCGCTACGCACTTCAGCCGGGCCGGAGAAGGATTTGTTTTCGCCTGCGGAGCCGCCTCGCTCTTTAGTGAGGTAGTAGCAGCCAAGCACGATGTCCTGCGAGGGCACGGCGATTGGTTTGCCGTTGGCCGGTGAAAGTATGTTATTGACCGACATCATCAAAAACTTCGCCTCCACCTGCGCCTCGATGGACAGGGGGACATGAACGGCCATCTGGTCGCCGTCGAAGTCGGCGTTAAACGCGGCGCACACCAACGGGTGGAGTTTTATCGCCTTGCCTTCCACCAGCACCGGCATGAAGGACTGGATACCGAGCCTATGCAATGTGGGGGCGCGGTTTAACAGCACCGGGTGGTCGGCTACCACTTCTTCCAGCACTTCCCACACCTCGGGGCGCTCCTGCTCCAACAGTTTTTTGGCGCTTTTTATCGTGGAGGCATACCCCTTCTGCTCCAGCTTATGGAAGATGAAGGGCTTGAACATCTCCAGGGCCATTTTCTTCGGCAAACCGCATTGGTGGAACTTCAGCTCCGGACCCACCACGATGACGGATCGGCCTGAGTAGTCCACCCGCTTGCCCAGAAGGTTCTGACGGAATCTGCCCTGCTTACCTTTAAGCATGTCCGAAAGAGACTTAAGCGGCCTTTTGTTGGGCCCCTTAAGGGTTCTTCCACGGCGACCGTTGTCGAAAAGGGCGGCCACCGCTTCCTGGAGCATCCTCTTCTCGTTGCGTATGATGATATCCGGGGCGCGAAGCTCCTGGATTCGTTTCAGCCGATTGTTGCGGTTTATCACCCTTCTGTACAGGTCGTTCAGGTCGCTGGTGGCGAACCGGCCTCCATCCAAAGGCACCAGGGGCCGCAGCTCAGGCGGAATCACCGGGACCACTTTTAGGATCATCCATTCCGGTTTATTGCCAGACTTGCGGAACGCCTCCACCACTTTGAGCCTTTTGGCCAGTTTTCGTTGGGTCTGCTGGCTGGTGGTTTCCTTCAGAGCTTCTTTCAGCTCCTCCGCCAGATCCTCCATATCAATATTTTTTATAAGCATATTCACCGCCTCAGAGCCTATCGAGGCCTTGAACGCGGTTTCTCCATGGGCCTGCACCGCCTGGCGATACGCTTCCTCTGTGAGAAGCTGCTTATATTTGAGTTCGGTTTCACCAGGGTCCACCACAATATAGCTGTCGAAATATATGATCTTTTCCAGCTCACGCAGTGTCAGGTCCAGAAAATTGCCGATCCTGGAGGGGAGCCCCTTGAAGAACCAGATATGGGCAACGGGACTGGCAAGCTCTATATGCCCCATTCTCTCCCTTCGCACCTTGGAGAGAGTGACCTCCACGCCGCATTTTTCGCATACCACTCCCTTGTGCTTCATCCGCTTGTATTTTCCGCAGATGCACTCCCAGTCCTTCACTGGACCAAATATCTTGGCGCAGAACAGGCCATCCCGCTCCGGCTTGAAGGTTCTGTAGTTGATAGTCTCCGGTTTCTTCACCTCACCAAAAGACCAGGATCTGATCTTCTCGGGCGACGCCAGCCTGATCCGGATGGCGTTGAAGATTATCGGATCCTTGGGCTTTTCCATGAAGGAGCCTGCGTAGTTATCCAATGACGTATCTCCCTAGTTTATTTTGTTAGCCGTAAGTTGGGCCTGGTTGTCTTTCAATTTATCTAGCGTCCTGAATATCCTGATGTCTCAACAATTCCACGTCCAGCGCCAGGGCCTGCAATTCCTTGACAAGAACGTTGAACGACTCCGGCACACCCGGATGTAACATATGATCGCCCTTGACGATCGATTCGTACATCCTCTTTCTTCCCTCCACATCGTCAGACTTCACCGTCAGCATCTCCTGCAGGGTAAACGCGGCGCCGTAAGCCTCCAGCGCCCACACTTCCATCTCTCCTAGCCTCTGGCCGCCGAACTGGGCTTTGCCTCCCAGTGGCTGCTGAGTCACCAACGAGTATGGGCCCGTGGAACGGGCATGAATCTTGTCGTCCACCAGATGATGGAGTTTCATCATGTATATGTATCCGGTCAACACTTTTTGGTCGAATTTCTCACCGGTTTTCCCGTCGTAAAGTGCTATCTTGCCATTGGCAGGGAAGTCCGCCTTCTCCAGAAGATCGCGGATATCGTTTTCACGAGCCCCGTCAAAAACCGGAGTCATCATATGCTCGCCCATCAGATGGGCCGCCATTCCCAGATTGGTTTCCATGATCTGCCCCACGTTCATCCTGGAGGGAACGCCCAGCGGGTTGAGAATTATCTCGATGGGAGTCCCATCCTCCATATAGGGCATATCCTCTTCCGGCACTATAACGGAGACCACGCCCTTGTTGCCGTGGCGGCCAGCCATCTTGTCGCCCACCTGCATCTTGCGCTTGATGGCGATATACACCTTCACCATCTTTATCACGCCGGGGGCCAGTTCGTCACCGGCGGCGAACTTCTCGATCCTGTCCTCGTACTCCGCCTTTATCGCGGCGATCTGCTCTGCGCACACCTCCGCGATTTTAGTGATCTTGTCCATCGTCTCCTCGCTGTCCACTTCAATGGCGGCAAGCTCGGAGCTCTTCAGCGTTTCGAAGATTTCGGCGGTAAAAACGTCCCCAGCCTCGATCAGAGCCTTGGATCCCCTCTTCATCGCCTTGACGCTTTTGCGCCCGGCGGCCAGATCGTGGATCTTGGCGTCGCGCTCTTGCTCCACTATGGAAGTCTTCGAGCTCTTATCCTTCTCCATTTTCTCCCGCTCGAACGTCTCGATCTCTATACTGCGGGAGTCTTTCTCCGAGCCTCGGCGGGAGAACACTTTGACATTTATCACTGTTCCTTCGTTGCCTGGGGGAACCACCAAAGAGGTATCGCGCACATCGCCGGCTTTCTCTCCGAAAATGGCTTTTAAAAGTTTCTCCTCCGGCGAAAGCAGCGTCTCCCCCTTGGGGGTGACTTTGCCAACCAGGATATCGCCGGTCTTGACCTTGGCGCCTATCCTGATGATGCCGGAATCGTCCAGGTTCTTTAAAGTCTCTTCGGAGACGTTGGGGATATCGCGGGTGATTTCTTCCTTCCCCTGCCGGGTGTCCCTCGATTCCACTTCGAATTCTTCTATATGAATGGAAGTGTACACATCCTCCTTAACCAGCTTCTCCGAGACTATTATGGCGTCCTCGAAGTTGTATCCATTCCACGGCATGAAAGCCACCAGCACATTGCGGCCCAGGGCCAGTTCGCCCCGGTCCGTGGCCTGACCATCGGCTATCACGTCTCCCGACTTCACCTTCTGGCCCAGCGAAACTATCGGCGACTGGTTGATACAAGTGTTCTGGTTCGACCGGTCATACTTGATCAGATTGTAGATGTCCACGTTGGACAGGTCACGGCTTTTGCCCTGGGTGCGCACCACGACCCGTCCGGCGTCCACGGCGATCACCTCACCGCCGCTTCTCGCCACCACCACGGCGCCGGAGTCGCGAGCCGCCTGGGCTTCCATTCCGGTCCCCACCAACGGTGTGTCGGTCCGCATCAGGGGCACCGCCTGGCGTTGCATGTTCGAGCCCATCAGGGCCCGGTTGGCGTCATCGTTCTCCAGGAATGGAACCAGCGCCGCAGCCACGGAAACCAACTGTTTCGGCGACACATCCATAAGGTCGATTTCCGTCGGGGGGACCATTACATAATCCCCGTCGCGCCTGGCCTGGACCAGATCCTTTATATACCGCCTGTTTTCGTCAAGTGGGGCGTTGGCCTGGGCGATAGTGTGGTTGTCCTCCTCCGTGGCGGA
>JAOUNV010000412.1 GCA_029880775.1 Nitrospinota bacterium
TGGGAGGAAAACCCGCCAAACACCACCGTGTGCACAGCGCCCACCCTGGCGCAGGCCAGCATGGCGATGGCCAGCTCCGGGATCATCGGCAGATATATCATCACCCGGTCGCCTTTCACCACGCCGTGTTTGCGCAATACGTTGGCGAAGCGGCACACCTCCCGATGAAGCTGCTGATATGTAAGAGTGCGAGTCTCCTCCTCCGGCTCGCCTTGCCAGATGATGGCGGCGCGGTTTGCCGTGGGCGTGTTCAGAAACCGGTCCAGCAGGTTTTCCGCCACGTTGAGCTTGCCGCCGGGGAACCATTTGAAGTCCAGGTCCTTGTATCCACCTGATTTGACCTTATCCCATTTTTTGCGCCAGACGAGCTGGTCGGCCATTTCCGCCCAGAAGCCTTCCTCATCCTCTACGGAGCGCTTCCACAGCTTTTTGTAATCCTCCATGCTTTTCACATGGGCTTTTTCGGAAAACTCCGGGGAAGGGGGGAACACTCTGTTCTCCAGCATCGTGGATTCGATGGTTTTATCAGACATGGCTTCTCCTCATGTTGAGACGGTTTGGAGAGTATTATATAACCGGTTTCTCAGTAAGCCAACGTCTTGAACCGCTCGAAGGCTTCTTTTTCCAGGTTCTCCCTATGGTCCGGGTGGGCGATCTGGATCATGGCCAGGGCCCGCTCACGCAAGGTCTTGCCATACAGATACGCCACGCCGAACTCTGTGACCACGTAATGCACATGCGCCCTGGTGGTCACCACGTCCGCCCCTGGCTTCAAAAAAGTGACGATCCTGCTCTCCCCGCGGCTGGTGACCGATGGCAGGGCGATGATAGGCTTTCCCCCTTCAGATAGCGACGCTCCCCGGATAAAATCCATCTGCCCTCCCACGCCGGAGAATTGGCGGGCGCCTATCGAGTCGGCGCACACCTGACCTGTCATGTCCACCTCTATGGCGCTGTTGATGGCGTGGACTTTCGGATTGCGCCGGATAACGGATGTGTCGTTGACATATGTGACATCAAGCATGGCCACCTGGGGGTTATCGTCCACGAAGTCGTAGAGGGTCTGGGAACCGAAAACGAAGCTGGATACAAGCTTGTGTGGGTGGCTTTTTTTCAGCTTGCCGTTGATCACCCCTTTCTCCACCAGGGGGATGATGCCGTCGGAGAACATCTCTGTGTGGACTCCCAGGTTCCTGTGTCCACCCAGCTGGGCCAGCACCGCGTCCGGGATGGCGCCGATCCCCATCTGAAGAGTGGATCCATCATCCACCAGGGAGGCGACGTGGCGGCCTATGGAGCTTTCCTGCTCGGTGATTTCCTGGGTGTGGCGGTAGGCCAGGGGCTCCTCGTGCAAAACGGCGTGATGTATGCGGCTGATGTGGATCTGACCATCGCCATGGGTTCTGGGCATCTTCGGATTAATCTGGGCTATGACGTGGTTCGCCATCTCCACCGCCGCCCGGGACACATCCACAGAGACACCCAGGGAGCAGAAGCCGTGCCGGTCCGGAGGGGAAACCGTCACCATGGCCACATCCAACGGCAGGATATGCTTGCGGAACAGGGAAGGAACCTCGCTTAGAAACACAGGGATGTAGTCCGCCTGCCCCTCCTCCACCGCCTTGCGGACGTTGGCGCCCACGAAGAGGGCCTTTGTGTGGAAACTGCTGGCGTGTTTGGCGTCCGCATAGGGGGCTTCCCCCTCTGTGTGCAGATGGACGATCTCCACATCGCGCAATTCAGTGGCCCGGTCGGTCATCGCTCTTATCAAGCGCTGGGGGGCGCCGGCCACGGAATGGATGAACACACGGCTGCGGGGGCGGATTATGGAAACGGCCTCGTCCGGCTGAACCAGTTTGATTTTATGAGTCATGATCGCCACCCTCACTTTAAAGTGAATCCACCCCTCGCAATGCTCGCCATCCGGAGCCCATACGTGAAATATAATCCTTCAGTCCGTGAGCCGCAATTTTTTCGTGAGGTTACCCGGCCTGTCGCGCCTGATTCATGTCTGATTCCCTCACTTTAGGAACATATAGAGGTTTCTGGTTGTCATGGTCTCGCGCCTCCCAACCTTTTGTAATATAATGTCACCAAGCGAACGGACATTCTGGAGATGAATATGGAAGCTCAAATTGAAATACCTCCCGCTATTTTCAACAAAATTGTTAACGCGACAAAGGTTGCGGCGCTGACAGGCGCCGGGGTGAGCGCCGAGTCGGGAGTGCCCACTTTCCGAGGAGAAGACGGACTATGGCGCAACCGACGGCCAGAAGAGCTGGCCAGCATGGAAGGGTTTATGGACGATCCCAGGCTGGTGTGGGATTGGTATGACTGGCGGCGGACCACTATCGCCCCGATAAAGCCGAACGATGGGCATTACGCCCTGGCGGAGATGGAGACCGTATATGACTTCACGTTGCTGACTCAGAACGTGGACGGCATCCACGCCCTGGCTGGCAGCAGTGATCCGGTGGAAATGCACGGCAACATCTGGCATGTGCGCTGCCTTAAGGAAGGGACCGTGATGGAGAACCGGGAGGCGCCCCTGCAAAGAATTCCCCCTCTGTGCCCGAAATGCAATACCATGGTGCGGCCCAACGTCATCTGGTTTGGCGAGGATCTGGATACGGAGATTATCAAAAAGGCGGGCGCCGCGGCCAGGGAGTCGGAGGTTTTCTTTGTGGTGGGCACATCGTCGGTGGTGCAACCGGCCGCCAGCCTGGCTGGGCTGGCCCAGCGCAATGGCGCCGTAGTGGTGGAGGTGAACCTGGAACAGACCCCTCTCACCGATTCGGCGGACCTCTTTTTGAAGGGTCCCTCCGGTAAAGTGTTGCC
>JAOUNV010000120.1 GCA_029880775.1 Nitrospinota bacterium
CCGGGGTGGCCTCGGTGGAGGGGGATTTCGAATCTGGCGAGGCGGTGGAGGTGAAAGGGCCGGATGGCGCCGTCTTCGGCAAAGGGCTGGTGAACTATCACTCCCACGAGATGGAAAAGATCAAGGGATGCAAGTCTAGCGAGATAGAGGACATTCTTGGCTACAAATTCTACGACGAGGTTATGCATCGAGATGATATGGTGCTGTTGAAGTCATCATAGTGAAAAGCGAATCAACAGAATGAAATTAAAACGATAAGCATCGCCCATCCAAAGAATAAATATATTTCTGCATTAGGCCTGCTCTTCCCAATTCACCCCATATTTGTTAACTTGTAAGCAGAATGGTAATTTCTTTTTCATGGCTGAAATATGGGAATATTTGAAGAGACCGAAGCGCTGGTAAAGCGCGCCAAGGTAGCGAGCAGGGCGGTGGCTCTACTCTCCACGGAGCGTAAAAACGCGATCCTGCTGCGAATGGCGGATGAGCTGGAAGCGCAAAAAGACGCTATACAAAAAGCCAACGCCAAGGATATGGAAGCTGGCCAGGCGGCGGGGCTCTCCTCTGCGGTGCTGGACAGGCTGAGGCTGGACGATAAACGAATAAAAGGGATGGCCGATGGTGTCCGGGAGATAGAAATGCTTCCAGACCCGGTGGGAGAAGTATCCGACATGCGCCGCAGACCCAGCGGCATCATGGTGGGCCGAATGCGTGTGCCCATCGGGCTGGTGGGCTTCATATATGAATCGCGCCCCAACGTCACATCAGACGCTGCGGCGCTCTGCTTCAAGTCTGGCAACGCCGTAGTGTTGCGTGGTGGGTCGGAGGCGATACACTCCAACCTGGCCGTGGCTGATGTGATATCCAAAGCGGCCCAGGCCGAGGGCGCCCCGGAAGGGGGAATCACCATCATCCCCATCGCCGACCGGGAGGCGGTGGCCTCCATGCTGAAGCTGGACCACCTGATAGATATCATCATCCCCCGTGGAGGCGCTGCGTTTATTAAGTACGTAACGGAGACTTCATCCATACCGGTGATCAAGCACGACGCTGGCGTGTGCCATGTGTACGTGGACAAAAAGGCGGACCTGGCCATGGCTGTTGAGATCGCGTTCAACTCCAAGGTTCAGCGCCCATCGGTGTGCAACGCGGCGGAGACTCTGCTGGTGCACAAGGACGTGGCGCAAAAGTTCCTGCCTTCCATGGTGGAAAGATTCGCCAAGGCTGACGTGGAGATGGTGGGATGCGATAAGACCAGGAGTCTGGTCTCAGGAGTGGGCGAGGCAACTGAGGAAGATTGGTATACCGAGTATCTGGAGCTGAAGATTTCCATCCGGGTGGTGGAGAGCCTGGACGAAGCTGTGGATCATCTGACCAAGTACGGCTCGGCCCACACAGAATCGATCGTGACGGAGGACTACGCAGCGTCGGGCCGGTTCATGGCCGCCGTAGATTCCTCGTCGGTGATGGTGAACGCTTCCACCAGGTTTTCTGATGGCGGCGAGTATGGGCTGGGCGCGGAGATCGGCATCTCCACCCAGAAGCTCCACGCTCGCGGCCCCATGGGGCTCAACGAGATGACCTGTCAGAAGTTTATCGTGCTCGGTTCCGGCCAGATCAGAAAGTGAACATGTGTGTATGTCCTGTTGGTCCATGGGCTGCAAATAGAGAACTAATTATTAACCGCCATTTTCACGGAGAAGCCGCGTGAGGATAGGAGTATTGGGCGGATCATTTAACCCGGTGCATATGGGGCACCTGGTGATAGCCCAAGAGGCGGCCATCCTGCTGGGCTTGGATGAGGTGCACTTCGTGGTTGCCGCCGCCCCTCCCCACAAGGAGCCAGAATCTCTGCTGGACCCGGAGACGCGGTACCAGATGGCGCAGATGGCTTGCCAGACAAATCCGATGTTCCACGCCAGCCGTGTGGAACTGAGCCGCCAGGGCCCCAGCTATACGATAGATACCATGCGTCACTTTGTCGCCGAATATGGGCAGGACTGCCATTTCATCACAGGTCAGGACGCCATGGAAGATATATCCTCCTGGAAATCCGCGTTGACACTGCTAAAGACGGTTAACTTCGCCGTGGTCGCCCGGCCAGGGCATGATCAATCCACCCTAGCCGAGTTCATCCAGGGTACGCTTTCGGCGCGATATCATAACTTGAAATTCCACGACGCGGTGACCAGCCAGGGAGGGCGGGTGATTTCGTTTCGAGTCGCCGGAGCCACAACGGCGATAAATATACTGGAGACTCCTCTGGTGGGGATATCTTCTTCCGATATCCGGGCCAGGCTTGCGCGGGGCGGGCCAGTTAAATATCTTGTTCCGGACGACGTTGAAAGGTATCTTATTGAGAGCAAGCCGTATGGCTGAAAATATGAAAGGAGTACGCGACCCGAAGATGACCATACAAACTCATATCAGCTCCGAGGAAAAATTGGCGCTATGTTATAATTCCGCCGTATCCAAAATGGCGTTAGACCCAGTGCTGTTCGATCTGCGGGGCGTGTCGGACATGGCGGACGCCTTCATGATCGTCAGTGGCTCGTCGGACAGGCAGATCAAGGCCATCGTTGACAGCGTGGAGGAGTCCTTGAGAGAAGCTGGCGAGAAGAATTACCATATCGAAGGATATAGCAAAGGTTGGTGGGTGCTGCTGGACGCCGGAGATGTGGTGATCCATGTGTTCTCCGAGGAAGCGCGGGGCTACTATGACCTGGAAAGCCACTGGAGCGACGCAAAAAGAATCTATCTTGAAGGTGAGTAAAACCTGTTACTTTGCTTGATGATACGATGGAAAAAGAAAAACTTGAAAAATACCGGCAAATGCTTCTGGAGTATCGGAAGCGGCTGACCGGTGACTATGAAAAAAACCTGGACAGCGCCAACGAGGAGTTCGGCATGGAAGTGCCGGACATAAACGACGAGGCGACCAGGACCATGAGCAGGCGGCTTTTGATGTCTATAGGGGACAAGAGCCTGGACACACTGCGCCAGATAGAAGAAGCCCTGGAAAGAATAGATGATGGTGGATACGGTGAATGCGCCGAGTGCGAATCGCCCATCCCCGAAGGAAGGCTGGAGCTTATTCCGTTTGCCATATTCTGTGTCCGCTGCCAGGAACAAATGGAAAAGGACTGACATCAGGTAAAGATTATGGTACCTCTTCGGATACTCATTCTGTTCGCCGCCATAATCGGTGGCGTTTTGTATCTCGCCATTTTCAACGATGCGTGGGTTCCTTTTTATCTCTCGCCGGAATTGAGCATGGAGCTTCCGGTGATGGTCCCGGTGATGGGCTCCTTTTTTCTGGGCGCTTTATGCGTCGCCATCTTTTTTTCTGTGGACAGCTTGGCCGATTTTTTCTCCTCCATCAGGAAATCGGCTGAAGAAAAAAGAACGCGCCGCGCAACGACTCTGTACAACATGGGCATGGAGAGGCTCACCACGGGGCAGCGGCGGGAAGCGGAAAAGTTTTTCACAAAAGCTCTGGGTATCAACGGAGAACATATCCCATCCCTGCTGGCTTTGGGAGTTATGCGCCGCGAGGAAGGGGACCTGACAGAGGCGATAAACCTCCACTCCAAGGCCAAGGGACTGAACGAAAAAAGCGCTGCGGCCATGCTGGAGCTGGCGGAGGATTATTTCAGGGCGGAGCAATACGTCTACGCCGTTTCCACAATCAAGGAAGCGCAGAAGATCGTGCGCAAGTCATTGCCCGCCTTTCGCAGGATTCGCGATGTGTATGTGCGCGTGGGCAACTTGGAAGAGGCCATTGTGGCGCAAAAAGCGGTGATAGACAATTCTCCCGTGGCGATGGAGAAGGAGGAAAGAAACAGGTTGGCCGGCCTGATATATCAGAAGGCCATGGGGCATATCGAAGAGGGAAAGCCGGAGGAAGCCCGCGACGCGCTCAATAACGCCATATACGATGACAGCCAATTCGTACCTGCGTATATAAAGCTGGCGGAGGTGTATGAAAAGCTGGGAAAGAGCCGAAACGCAAGGAAGACTCTGGAGTCTGGATTCAAGGCCACCCGGTCCATCATTCCCCTAAAAGCGCTGGAGTTGTTCCTTCGCGCCAAAGATGAGAATAACGCAGTGGTGGACACTTATAGCTGGGCCAAGGGACTGGCGCCGGAAAACGACGAGATAAGAATTTTGCTGGTGGCGGCCTATCTGCATAACGGCTTGCCAGACACGGCTCGCCTGGAACTCTCCGAGATTAAGGGCCCCCTGGCCGGTTCCACCCTAGCCCAGCTTATGGAAGGGAAGATCATCCATCATGGCGACACCAGCGATAACCCGGCCTTAGAATCATTGGAGAAGGCATACCAGCGGGAATTGAATATGTTTTTTCGCTTTGTTTGTGGGTCTTGTTTCGCCGTCGCGCCAGAATATTCTGGCCGCTGCCCCTCTTGCGGCCAATGGGGCACAGTCAAGCAATTGCTGCTATAACCCTTTCTTCCCTGCGCTTCCTCTCTCCGGAGCCGCAAATGGCTTCCAAATTAGCTGTTTCGGCCACCTCAAGTACTTTATCCTGTGATAAAATGTCGTTATTAAAAGGCGGGAGTTCGGGGGTGTCGAAATCCTGTTCGGTTGCGATATAGCCCCACGGATATTCACTTCTTACCGGTATAGCATAACACCGCCATGGAGGAGCTTTGTGAGCGAACTGCTTTATGAAATAGGAACGGAGGAGGTACCCTCCGGATATATCGCCCCTGCGGCGGAAGCCTTTCTGTCGATCGTTTGCGGCAGGCTGGAGAAGCTTGCGTTGCCATTCGATGACGCCAAATGGTACGCCACACCAAGAAGGATGACGGTGTCCATCACCGGCCTGCCGGACAGCAGACCCCATATAACTGAGAAGGTGTTCGGTCCCCCCAAAAAAAACGCGGTCAATGAAGACGGCTCCCTGACCAAGGCTGGCCTGGGATTCGCCAAAAGCAAGGGGGTGGATCCCTCCACTGTGAAGGTGGAAATGACGGAAAAAGGGGAATACATTTACGTTTTGACCAAGACTGGCGGTGAACAAACCACTCAACTACTGGCGGACCAGCTTCCGGTCGCCGCCATGGAGGTCCCGTTTCCAAAATCAATGAGCTGGGGAAATTCAGACTTGAAGTTCACCCGCCCGATTCATTGGGTAGTGGCGTTATTTGGGGGGGAGATTGTCGATTTCAAACTGGGGCATATAGAGTCTGGGGCGAAGACTAGGGGCCACAGGTTCCTGGGGACCGGGAATATGACGGTCAGCGGCAGGAGTGATTACCTGACCAAGTTGACAGAAGCGCATGTGATGGCGGACCTGGAAGCGCGAAAAAAAATGGTGATGGATCAGGCCCGCGCCACGGCCACAGCTCATGGCGCCGCCCTGGTGGAAGACGACGAACTGGCCCACACGGTGGCTTGCCTGGTGGAGTGGCCCACGGCCATGTGGGGCTCTTTCGAAAAAGAATATCTGGCCTTGCCAGAAGAACTCCTTATCGCTTCCATGAAAAACCATCAGAAGATGTTTTCCGTCCGGGACTCGAATGGAAAGCTGACCAACGGGTTCGTGGGGGTCTCGAACATGATAGTGGAGGATGAATCGGTGGTGGTGGCTGGGTATCAGCGAGTGTTGCGGGCCCGGCTGTCGGACGCCAAGTTCTTTTTCGATGAAGACAGAAAACACGCTCTGGAAAGTTTCGCGGCCAAGCTTGACCATGTGGTGTACCAGAAAAAACTGGGAACCATAGGCGAGAAGGTGAAGCGGTTCACCACCTTGGCAGAGCAGATCGCCCGGAGCGTGGATCCCTCTCTGGAAGCCACGGTGGAGAGAGCAGCCAAGCTGTGCAAGGCGGACCTTGAGACCTTGATGGTGTATGAATTTCCGGAGCTGCAAGGGGTGATGGGCCGCGAATACGCGCGCTTGGCCGGGGAGCCGGAGGATGTGTGCGTAGCCATATACGAAAGCTACATGCCCCGTTTTTCAGGCGACCAGACAGCGTCCGGCGCCTCCGGAGCGATAGTGGGGATCGCAGACAGGATAGACACCCTGACGGGTTGTTTTGGGATAGGCCTTATCCCCACAGGAGCGCAGGATCCGTTCGCCCTTCGCAGGGGGGCCTTGGGAATTATCCAGACTGTGTTGGATAAAAAATACGGGATCAGCCTGTCCGGCCTCATATCCAGTTCAATAGCGCTGTATGGCGACCGGCTGGACTCGCCTGCGGAAGAGGTGGAAAAGAAGCTGGTCGACTTCTTTGGCGCCAGATTGAAACACTTGTGGACCGGAAGCGGCGTTCCTCACGATGTGGCCGAAGCGGTGCTCTCCAGCGGAATTGACGACATAGCCGGCGCCCGGATGAGGCTCGACGCCCTGGTGCGGCTCCGGGAGTTGCCTTTCTTTGCTCCCCTGGTCACCACGTTTAAAAGGGCCGCCAATATCGTGAAAGGAGCTCCGAGGCAAGAGCCGGATCCAGCCCTGTTCGAAACCGATGCGGAGCGCTTGCTGTACGCGGAGGTGAAAGGACTGGGGCAAGAAGCGATGGATCTG
>JAOUNV010000413.1 GCA_029880775.1 Nitrospinota bacterium
CCTGTCAAAGGTGTCTTAAACACGTGATTTATCAAATACCTTCTAGTGCGCCTCCTCCAGCGCGCCAGATATGTATACCATCGTTAGGATGACGAAGACCACGGTCTGTATCAGACCGAAGAACATCGTCATGAATATCATCGGCATGGGCATTACCAGGGGAATGAGGAATCCCAGCACCAGTATGACCAGCTCATCCCCCCGGACGTTACCGAAAAGCCGCATAGACAGCGAGACCGGCCGAGCGATGTGGGAGATCAGTTCCACAGGGATCATAAGTGGCATCAGCCACCACACAGGCCCCAGGAACTGCTTTATATACCCGAACCCGTGCTTGTATATCCCCACAAACTGATATAGAAAAAACACTATCAGCGCCATGGCCAGCGTGGTGTTCAGGTTAGAAGTGGGCGCCACGGTCCCTGGAAGCACACCTATCATATTCGCGCAGAAGATGAACATCGCCAACGTGCCGATGATGGGGAAGAACTTGCGCCCCTCATGACCCATCACCGAATCGGCGAATTTGGCCAGCTCATGAATGAAAACCTCCATCAGGTTTTGCAAACCCTCCGGGGCCATTTTATATCCGCCACGCAAGGCGAAAGCCAGCACAACGAAACCGAGCATGATCACCCATGTATAGGTGACGTGGGCATAGTGCTCCATCCCTGGGATAACTATGTAGTTAATAGGCTCCTTCATACCATTCCTTTACCGGACGTATCATCAAAAAATACGCAGTGATCGCCGCCAGCGGGATGGAAAGGCCCACCGCCAGCGCCGGAAAATTAACCATTTTCAACGAGTTGAAATATAATATTACCCCTCCTGTGGCCAAAAACCGCAGGAAGAATGAAAACAAAACAAGCCCCCGGGCCGCCGCCGGGTCCACCGTGGGGGATATCAGCCTGGCAAGCCATCTTTCCAGCAGCGCCAGGTTCACCAACGCTAATGCGCCTCCCAGCGCCACGGAAAACGCCACAGCGTATTCCGTCCACGCATACGTGGGGAACACTACCAGAAGGTATATAGCCAGCGCCGTTTTCTTGATATCCGGCTCCGGTCTTTGCTCGTTAACCATACCCCTCAACAATCAGGAATCTTCGTCATCCCAATCTTCCGGACCCTTGCCGGAGGTTATTTCATCTTTTGTCAGGCCATCCAAATTGGACACGCCACTTTGAATCACGACTCTGTATACGTTCAAAAAACCTGCCACTAAGCCCAGCAGGATGAACAGCAACATGAACCAAGGTTTGGTCCCAAGCCACCGGTCTATCCAGAGGCCCATGCCGAACCCGATCAGAACAGAGATTACTATCTGCAGACCGACCGTGGTGACAAGGTATATATCCTTGGCGCCGCCGATCCCATCCTCAGGCTTTTTTTCTTCAGGCATTTTCGGCGTACATCGTGATCCCCGGCGCCCTTTTCCACAGCCAAAAGAACCGCTGATTTCAAGCGTATAAAGGGCGGATAATATCAATAACAGGCCTGTTGCGTCAAGGTTTTTCTCCGCTGTTTCGCTGACAAAGAGAAACTTTCCACCTTAACGCCAAAGCCACAACTAGCCCTTTCCGGAAGAGGCTAGTTGTGGGGTGGACAAAAGTTCATCCCTTGCAAAAGGCTTCCGGCCTTGCAACAGGCTTCCGGGCTTCTCGGCCAAAATTACCGGCAGGCTGAACGGATAAAAAGCCGATATATCAGCAGAGGAGTGGCAGGTCCTGCCCATGAAAACCGGGGTGGCAAGGACCCAATGCCATCAGCTCTTCTTCCGGACACCTAGCCAGCAATCCTTTGTGAGGATTCCTGGGGTTTTATCACACGCCGCTAATTGCAAGTGTCGGTGGTGGATGGGATTTTCCCGAACAGCAACAGGAAATTCTTGAACGGTCCCATATTCTGCATCGCTTCCCACATGGAGCCCTTGAAGCTGAGTTTACCGGTCATCATCCCACCCATGGGGCCCACATCACCCTTGCCCATGGCGATCCAGTGCTCCGTCTTGGCGTACATCAGAAAATCCCACTCCTTATCAAACATCGGGCCGGAGTCCACACACAGCGCCTTCTCCTCTTTGTCCACGAATTTGAGCTGCACATGAGAAGAGTCGGGGCAGTCGGAGCGGTATATCTCTATGATTCGAAATCCGCGATCATCCTTGTCCCCCTCGATCCAGCCAGACTCCTTCAGCCCCTTGGTCAGCACAGAATCATCGTTCCATGCGACGCAGGCGGCCTTGCCCCACTCGTTAGAGAGCATGACCACCTTTTTGTCTTTTGAACCTTTTTGGCCTTCCGCAGTGGCGGTTGTGGCTGCGGTTTCGCCTTCGGTAGGCGCCGGATCCTGGGCGAATGCGGCCCCGAAGTTAAAAACTAGAAATACGGCAAGAAAATAAAGGACACGCATTATGATACCCCCTGTTTTGCAAGATTTTAGCCCGATCCCGGAAACGAACCGCCCCCGTACCGATTTGCGCAATATCGCTATAGATTCGCTATCGGCAAGAAGGATTCATGGGATGTTACAGGATTTTGACCCCTTCCCATTTCTTGGTCCGGCATTATGCGACTTTTAGGGCCTTATTGGCTGGCTGGTTTTCCTTGGCAGTCAGGTCGCGGGCATTATCCAGAACCAGTGACAACACGTCGGTGATATACCAGGCCGCCTGCGGCATGCTGGAACCTTTGCTGACAGGCAGCCGGGAGCGGCCGCCGCTGGTGGGGATGGGCGGCTCTGGAACCATATTCCTCAGCCACTGCAACCTTCGCTGTGTCTTCTGCCAGAACTTCCACATCAGCCACATCGGTCATGGCGAGG
>JAOUNV010000414.1 GCA_029880775.1 Nitrospinota bacterium
TGGATCGGAGTGTATCTCGCGCCAACCGTCGGCCATCATCGCCGCCCCGACCCGAAAGTCGATATGTGGCACGATTATCGACTCGGCGGAATCGGCGCCTCTCACAGGATGGCTGGCGAGTTCCGTTTCGATAATGGACGAAAGAGCCTCTTTCTGCTCCGGATAGCTTTTGCCAGCGTGGGTCGGCGCCCGGACCGGCGCGACGAGGAATTCATCAAGCGCAGCGTGGGCCGCAAGGCGATACCGCTCGTTGTCCAGCATCAGCGCCTCATCGAGCTGATTCATCAGGTTCTCCACTTCACTCGGGGCCACTTCCCTTTGGAACTGTAGCTGGAACTCCCTGCAAATGCCCCCGATGTCGCGGCTCCCGTCCATCAGGGTGATAAGGTAGAAAGCGGGAAGCGACACCACCACAGACATGTCGGCCAAGCCGTCATTGGCGTTGAGCGCCACCATCTGGCCCCCATCCTCCTCATAGGACATCGCCTGTACGCTTCGAACACGGGGAAAATTATCCATATGCACCACCTTCAGATTATTTTACACAACATGGCGGGCGGCGGTGTGTTGAATCTCACTCGCCGCAATGTATACGGAGAACCACCTCGTATACCACGCCGGTCGAAAATCTCTTCCACTCCTTATTTCTTACGGCGTAGCTTCGACAGGAAATCGGTTTTCCCCTCCTCGCCTGCCAAAAGGCGCCGGATATTCACTCGGTGAGTGAAAATGATAAAAACCGCCAACCCGAAACAGAGAATGTAAAGCTCCGCCGGAGCGCCCGGAACCAGCAGGTATACCAGCAGAGGCGAGATGGCCGCCGCCATCATGGAGCCGAGCGCCACATATTGAGTGATCAGCGTCACCGCCAGGTACACTCCCACAGCCACCAACGCCACTATCGGCGCCAACCCCAGCATAGCCCCGCCGGCAGTGGCCACTCCTTTTCCGCCCCTAAAACCGGCGAATACGGTCCACACATGCCCCACCACAGCCGCCACGCCGCAATATATGGCGGTCCGCTCCGGAGTCATGGAGCCACCACCCATCGGCGCCACCAAAGCCACCGCGGCCCATCCCTTGAACATGTCGAAGGCAAGGACCACAAGGTATGGTTTCATGCCAAACAGACGATACACGTTGGTGGCCCCGGCGTTGCCGCTGCCAGCGGTCCTGATATCTATCCCCCCCACGATACGCCCCACTATGATGGCCATAGGGATGGCGCCCAGAAGGTAGCTCGCAAACAGCGCTCCACCCAGTTCCCACATGATTTATTCACCCACTCCAAAGATCATAGATTTATTTCGGCCTCCCCTTTTCGCCTCATACAGCGCCTTGTCCGCCCGGCTCAAAAGCTCCGCTCCACTGAATATCTTCTCGCCACTGGAATCGGCTATCCCCATGGAGATAGTCACTTTGACCCTGCCGCGCATGGTATCGAACATGGAAGCCGCCACATCCTCCCGGATTCTTTCCGCCACCACCAGAGCGTCCTTGGCTGCGGTCTGGGGCAGCAACAGGGCGAACTCCTCGCCACCATAGCGGGCGGCTATATCGATTTTACGAAGATGCCCTCTCACCCGGTCCGCCAAACGGGCGAGAATCGTGTCTCCCGACTGGTGGCCGTGTTTGTCGTTTATTTTTTTAAAAAAGTCGATATCCACCATCACGCATGTCAGGGGGGTGGAAAACCTGCGGCTTCGCTCGAACTCGGCGGAGAGCCGCTCGTGGAAGCTTCTGTGGTTCAAAAGCCCGGTGAGCCCGTCTGTGATGGCCAGCCGCCGCAGCGTCTCCAGGCGCAGGGCGTTGTTGATTCCGGCGGAAAGGATTTCGCCGATCAGCGCCAGCAGGTCCATGTTCAGCCTATTGAAAAATCCGGCCTGGTTGCCGTTCAGGTTCAGCGCCCCCAGAAACTCCTCCCCCACATGCAGGGGGACGCAGAGCGCGAAATCATCGGAATACTTATCCCGCGTGGCGCCTGTATTAAAGGAGGATTCGGAAAAGTTGGTTTCCAGCACGGCAGTCAGCCTGCGCCGCGCTTCGGCCATAATGGGGGAATTCTCCAGAGACACCTCCATGTGATCCATCGCGCCTTCAGTATGGTTATGTATCAGAAGCCTCATCTTTCGTCCGTCATCATCCACCACAAAGAGTGAATATCGGTCTGCCCTGACAAAAGATGTAAACTCCTCCCGCATCGCCTGGGCGATCCCATCCAGGTCCCTGGCATAGATTTTTCTGGCGAAGAAAACCAGCTTTTCCAGCTTCATGTGATACTCGTGCATCCGCAGATGGATTCTCAATCGGGCGAAAAGCTCGTGATGATCCAGCGGCTTTTTCAAAAAGTCATCGGCCCACTGGTTTACCCCTTCCCACACGCCCCGTCCTACATCTGTCTCCGATGCGATCAGAAGCGATATCCCCCTGGTCACCTCATTGGTCTTCAGCGCTCGGCAAAGCTTCAGCCTGCCGTTATCCGTCCCTTCCATGTCTATGATGGCGATCTCCGGCAGGGCGCTGGAAATGGATTCGAGCGCCTCCGGTCCGGGGGCGGCCATGGTCACCCCATAACCCTCCACCCTCAAGGCTTCCGCCAGGGCTGCATGGGCCGGGTCCTGCCTCGAAACAATGTAAACGTGTGGTTCATTCATAATAAAGATCAAATGGCGAAAAACAAGACGGGCCGAACCGCGCCCACGCGGAATCGCGCTCGCGCGGAACCTCGTCCGCAGGTCAATTCACTCTGGCAGGTAAAAGCCTCCGGATCGCCTTTACATCCCAATTAACGCCCGGCAGGGCATAAACCCTGCAAAA
>JAOUNV010000415.1 GCA_029880775.1 Nitrospinota bacterium
GTGGATGACGGCGTCCGCCTCCGCCAGGGCGCGGATGTATTGGTCCGGCTGGTTCACATCGCCAGGAACCAGCTTCACCCCCTCCAGGGTGGCCAGCTTTCCCTCGGAGCCGGGACGGACCAGAAGCAAGGGGGTGTGACCGCGAGCTTTCAATTCCGCCACCACGTATCGGCCCACAAACCCCGTGGCCCCGGTGACAAATACCCTCATTACCGCCTTTCCCCATCTTGGTTTAGCTACATTATAAGCGCCTGGCGGGGGGAGGGAAGTAATAAAAGCGCCGACAAAAAAAATCCCCCCGGCTGGGAGGAATGTGTGGAATAAGGCGGGCCCGCCGGGGGTGGCCCCTGAGCCCCGCCCCGACCGAGGTTATCGGCCAGGGCGGAACCGAAGGGCGATTTTACCGAATAAGAGCCTGGTTCAGTATCGCGTAACACAACAGGGCCAATCCCAGACTCTTGGCCAGATAAGAGCCAGGACCAACCGCAGGTGGGGTAGCTAACATTCCCATATGCCACTTATTCGTGATTGCGCCTTATAGGCTCAGACCAGTGTGGAAGTCAGGGTCAGCATCAAAGCGGAGGCCAGAAACAGATAGCCAAACGCCACACCCAGGATCAAGTTCGCATTGTTTGTTTTGATTTCGTGGTTTTCCATTTTCAAATTTCCTTTAATTAAATATTTATTCATTCATCCAAACTTTGACCCTACCAGTTGCAACTAGCCTGCCATTTGTATAACTGTATGTTTGTATGGCCTATACACATATTGAGTTTACTCTTCGGTAGCCATTCGTCGTGAATGTGTCCTTATTTACAACACTGTGGTGTTATTAGTAGACATCTGTGTGTCTAGTAATGTCTACTCCAGAGATGCTTAGGCCTATGAAGCCATTCCCCGCAGGGAGCCTGTTTCGATAGCTTGGCATGACCAGAAGTTTCTTCGCGTGGCGGAGGGCCTCTTGTCGGAGAGGCGTTAAATCAAGCGGGAGATGGATACTAAGAGAGATTTTCCGGGGGATTCATATTTATTTAGCGGTAATGAAGCGTTCATCGCCAAAGAGTCTCGCGTATGTTTTACGTCACATACCTCTCTGCGATGCGGATCCATTCCTTCTCCCGATTGCGGAATTCCCTGGAGTTGCGACTGGCTTTCTGTACGATCTCCGTAAAGACGCGGTTCGCCCGCTCCGTGTGCCCCATTTTCTGGAGCAGGAGCCCCATTCGGCACTTGGTTTCCTCCCCGGAGAAATAACGGGCCAATCCTTCATATTCGGAAAGAGCTTCCTCCCACTGCCCCAGGTTTTCCAGTGACCGGGCGTATATCAAGTGGGCCGTTTGATCCTTGAAGTTTGGGTTGGCCCTCTTCAGCCGGTCCAGTGTGGCCAGCGAATCGTGAAACTGGCTCTTTAAAAAGTAGGCATTGGCCAGATCCAGCAATATATCGGGATCGTCCTGAAATACACCGGTGGGCAGTTCTTGCAGTATTTCGATCGCCTCGTCATACAGCTCGGCGCGGATCATCTCCGCCGCCAGCAAATGCTTATTCTTGACGCTGCCGGATATCTCCACCTGTTCGCGAAAATGGCGCAGACCTCTGTTGGGGTCCACCACTCGCATGATATCGTCGCCCATCCCCTGGGCGGCGCGTTTCATCTTCACATGAGGGAGCGCCTCCATGAAAATATACAAGGCAATACCCACGCCGGGGAAGAGAAGTATCAGATAGACCCAGCGGTCCTTTCCTTTGCTGATAGCGTCCCAAGCGAAATAAAGCTGCGCCAGGATTATCAGCGCGCCCAGAATATGCATCTTGCCCTCCCGATCAATACGGCTATTATGGCGCCATGGGGGATGATCGTTTCAAGCTAAAATCATCCATCCCATGGGGTGAGGCGGCCCACGATCTATGCGAGCTAAGAACGTGGCCTCCCTTAAAGTCTATATGCGGGAGAATACGTCAAGAATGTTAGATGGCGCTCCACCATACTCGGTTTCATGAATGGTCATAGTGTTCCCCTCAAAGGCAATGGTACCGGAGCTGGTCTTCCCTATCACCGTCCCAGGGCAATCGCCGCCGGTAATTACGCTATGAAAGGTGGCGCCATCGGATGAAAAATCGTTTTCCGATGTACAGTTTAGGGAAGTCGCGTCGACGAAGAGGGTCGTCTCCGTGAAGATGTAAATCAGGTTATATTCAGTCATGTCCGCCCCATTGGTAGACATCAGAAGCCATTTGCCGACCCAGGGGGAACTGCTGGAGCTTCCCCCGCCTCCGCCGCACCCGATGGAAATCAGGAGCAGGACGAAGACGACAAACGACGCTAGTTTCTTTGTGGTTACCATGAGCTCCCTTTCAGATAGTATATAGTTTCACGCCGGTGAATTATATTTACAGGGGTGGAGCAATGTCAAATATCCATGGCTCCGCTATTGCGCGTCAGATTTTTCCAGCACTTCGCGGATAGCTTCCTTCAGGGGAGTCAGGTCCGAGGATTTCACCACATAGGCCTCCGAGGCCCACACGCGAAAATCTTGTTTGTAGTCAGAATAGGCGGTGCAGAGGATTACGGGAGTGCTTTTATCTTTTTCCCGGAATTTCCGTAAAAATTCTATTCCATCGGTGCCTGGCATCCTGATATCCAGGGTGATTACATGAGGTTTGAATTCCTCTATTTTTTTCGCCGCGTCTCTGGCGTCTTTAGCGGTGTCCACTTCATATCCCTCGTCCTTCAGCTCTTCGCTGTAAAGAAGCCGGATATGCTCCTCGTCATCGACAACTAAAACCCTTGTCATTCGTATAGTCTTTCCTTGTT
>JAOUNV010000416.1 GCA_029880775.1 Nitrospinota bacterium
TGACCAGGCCATCAGGGTGTTCGAGAGTATTCTCAAACTAGATCCTTCCAACGGGCAAGCCCACAACAATATGGGCATGGCGTATCACTACAAGGGGGACTCCGCCAAAGCGGAGAAATACCTGCAAGACGCCAAAAACCTGGGGTACCAGTGAACCTGTCCAAGGCCGCTTCGCAAGCTTGCGCCCACACCGAAACCCGGGTAAAAGACACCGTTGCTATGAGGCGCTGGGGGAGCGGCTCTTGCCTGCCTTCCTCAACTTGAAAATATATAACCCGTCCCGCTCCAGAATCATTTCATAATCGGGGAGCCCCTTTACGTCCTCCACATCCCACTTATGAGCCTGGCGGTGCTTGAGTGGGGCGTTGGAGTCGAGCACTATATACTCTATGTCCATGGCCGTAAATGGCCATAAGTCGTATCCATGGGATTTTTTTCCCCCGTAAAAATCGACGATCACATGGCCTGTCTTGTCGCCATGGTACAGGTAGGCGTTCGGGGTGTGGGTCAGGAAGCTGTATGGCCCATCATGGGCGGAGATAGTGGCGCCGGGAGGGATGATTTTCAAGGCTTCTCTGACGATGCGGGCGTGGGCCCTGTCTTGCTCGGAGATCAGTCTGGATGGATTCGAGATTATCGGCAATCCTCCGTAATAACCAGCCTGCCACAGGTTCACCCCCAGAATATATATAGCAGCGGAAAGAGAAACTATCAGCTTGGTTCCAGAGCCCGGCCTGAGCTTGGCGGCGAACCGCGCCAGATTGGCCGTTCCCATCACCGCCGCCGCGGTCCACATCGGCATCACCAGCAAAGGATAGTGGTAATTTAATCCGTGGGCGCCTGGGTACCAGGAGAGGAAAAGCTCCATCGAAGGCCAAAACATGATCGCCGCGCCCAAAGGGGAAAAAAGAGGGAGGAATATGAAACCGAGCAAAAGGTTCCACCAGGCCGCGGCCCGGGCAGGCGAGGAGAGCGCCTGGGAGATGAATTGGACCGGGCTGCCCAGGACATAGGCCAGCTTGTCGGCCAAGGTGGTGCCGATCCATGAGTAATATGAATCGTATTTGTACACTTCGCCACCGCGTAGCCATGGGTATATGACACCGAATTCCAATGTGGCCACCACCGCGCAGGCTATCCAGGTGAAAGCCGCCTTACGGTACGCCTTGCACGCCACAGCGGCATACAAGCCCACTCCGGCTAACGTCACGAATCCATCCTCCTTCACCGCCATAATGCCGACGGCGCACAGGGCATACCACCCCCACCTGCCATACGAGGCGGCCAGCAGGGCGCCAAAGAAGAAGAGTCCGGTGTGGGCGTATTCATGGTACTCGAAAAGATTGGCCATCTGGATCATCCCGTTGGCCAGGTAGCCCATAGCAAAGAAAAGCGCCGCGCGCTCATCGCCCAAAAGCTTGCGGGCCAGCAGGAACAGGGGGATCGCCGCCAGCCCGATCGACGCGGACTGATAGAAAAATATGAACCAGTATCCGTCGCTGAACAGGTGGAAAAAGGAGACCACCAGCAGGGTGGGGGAGATATGCTCCGCCCAGAAATTGATCATCTTCGCGTTGGAGAACATGAACTTGCCGTGGGCGGTGTTGTATGCCGCAGAGTCTAGATGGACAAAGTCGAGGCTGGTGCGCATGGCGCTCCAGCGGTCTATCGAATGATAGGTGAACCACGATATATATCCCACCACCAGAAGCGCCAGGAATATCCGGGACCAAAGCGATGTCGTCGGCGCCTCCTCATTGATAGGTTCCGGCATGGGCCCCTCGGCGTAATCCTCCGAGTCGCGCTGATCCGTCATATATCACTCTCGCTTGGCCATCGTAAAACTATTCAAGATACACCGCCTTGGGCGCGTCCGCAACAGACTCAGGAGAGTATGCGTCGGGTGACGGTGGATATTTATAAAAAAAGCCGGGCGCCCCAAGGAGGACTTTAAAGGAGGGGTAGGGGGTGGGGTAGGTAGGTAGGCCTGCCCTCCCTTGGACGCCCGGCGGTTTGTCACGCTACATAGACACGGTGTCTCTTGCTTTACGGCAATTTATTTGCTTTACGGCAGTTTATTGTTCTGTTCATGTTCTTTGTTTCCATCTTGTTTGTCTCTAGTGTGGCCATGATGCCAGAAGCGGAAGACGCGGTACTGTCGATTTTGGATAGTTTGATATTTATATGATGAAAGAGGCTGGGGCCGATAAGAAGCCATATCCAGCAGAACGCCCTGGAAAGCTCCAGATCCAGAACCCGCTACCGGGTGACCCTGCTTGCCCATTTTCTGGGGGTGGCCAAGCGTGTCCCTCCCGCTTTCATTATGGACTGGTTTCTGCGGAGGATAGAGATAGCGACCTGGTTCACCCTCGCTTTGGCCCGTCTCCCCGTTTTGTGCTACCTTACCCTGATGGAGAAAAGAAAACTTGGGCAAAGCGATCTGCACGTGAGCGCCATTGGGCTGGGTACATGGGGCATAGGCGGCCCCCCCTTCTGGAGCGAAAGGGACGAGGCCACATCCGTGGGCGCCATCCAAAAGGCGGTGGACTTGGGAGTGAACCTGGTAGACACCGCCCCGGCGTATGGATTCGGGCTATCGGAGGAGCTGGTGGGCAAAGCCCTCGCCACCCGGCGGGATGAAGTGGTGATCGCCACAAAATGCGGCCTGCGGTGGAAGGGCGCGTCGCTGAAAGACATATACAAGGATCTCTCTCCAGGCTCCATCTGCCAGGAGGTGGAGGATTCCTTGCGGCGATTAAAAACCGACAGGATCGACCTGTACCAGGTCCACTGGCCAGACCAGAAGACTCCG
>JAOUNV010000417.1 GCA_029880775.1 Nitrospinota bacterium
CTGACCCCATAACCATGAATGTCACCAGCATGGTGGGCGCCGCCAGGGCCAGTGGAGCCACCCCGGTCCTGGTGAATTTCAGCATCAAGGTGGATCATCCCACCCACGAGGACAGCTACTACAGCGGAATGGACCAGACACGCAGGGAGCAAATAAGGGCGCGGTGGAGAAAAGCCGAGGCGCTGATCAACGGCGCTGTTTCCAATGTGGCAGGCTCCCACTCGGTCCCCCTGATCCCATACCACACTTTCCAGCCGGAACCTCCCGGCGAATTCTTCGACCATTGCCATCTCAACGAAGCAGGGCTGAGACAACAGGCGGAGTTCTTCGGCGACTTTCTGATTGAGAAGGGCCTGCTGAAAAAGTAGAGGTTCTGAAGGTTGACCACCAGTATTTCATAACCCTCGCTCCCTTGAATGGCGGAATCTGTTTGATATTATGGATGTTTTGAAGTAATATGCTACGGGTGGTCGTTTAGCGTGGCAGAGAGGCTGCCGCATTCGTGGTCATGAAAAGTGGGAAGACGAGCATGGGGATTATGGTCGATGAATCATGGATCCGGCTCTCCTTTGCCCAGAAACGGCGGGTTCGGCCCGGTAGCTGTAAAAAACGATGAGAGCGTTTTGAGTCACTTGGAGGGGGGTTGTGATTTTGTAATGAAAAAGAGAGATATTTTCTCCGAATATCTTGAAAATGCTCTTATAATTACTTGTTGCGGATTTTGTGTCACTCCATTATACGTATAGAAAATGCCATCTAAAATTACGCTAAAAGTAGCCAAAGGGGCGTTGGCGGGAAAGGAATACGAGTACAGCGAACGCTCCACTTGCATTATTGGCCGTGGGCTTGACTGTAATCCACGCCTGCCGGATGACGACTTCCACGGAACCATCTCCAGAAACCACTGCCTGCTGGATATAAACCCCCCAGACGCCCGCATTCGCGACTTCGGCAGCATGAACGGCACTTTTGTGAACGGAAAGAAAATCGGCCAGCGGCAGCAAGGTATCTCGGCGGATGACGTGGTCCTTTCCGAGTTCCCGGAGTACGACTTGAATGACGGGGACGAGATAACGCTGGGAGGCACCGTGCTCCAGGTGATGGTGTACACCCCCCCCGCGTGTCTCAAATGCGGGGCGGAGATCCCGGAGGGGCAGTACGCCGCCGCCATGGTGGGGGAGAACATTTTTCTTTGCGAAGAGCACCAGATGGGCGCCGGTGAGGAGGCCGTCACCAGAATGATGGGAGCCGAGGATCTCATCGCAGAGTCGAAAAAATGCGGCAATTGCGGCAAGGATATATCCGGCGAAGCCAACAAGGCTCGACGCGGAGAGTATGTTTGTGAGGAGTGCCGTCATAACCCGATGAAAATAGCCCAGGCCCTGGTGGATGATGCGAAGAAGGGGGAGAAGGGGGATGTCGAAAACATCCAGGGATACACCATCATCAAGGAACTTGGAAAAGGTGGCATGGGCGCCGTGTACCTGGCCCGGCACGAGAAAACAGGCGAACGGGTGGCGCTGAAGGTGATGCTTCCCCAAGTGGCCACGGACAAAGCCTCCAGGGACATGTTCCAGCGTGAGGTGGAAGTCACAAAAGCGCTAAGCCACCCGAATGTGGTGCAGCTTCTCGATTCGGGATATTCGGGGGGAGTCTTCTTTTTCACTCTTGAGTATTGTGACGCCGGCAGCGTGGACATGCTGATGGAGGAAAAGGGGGGCAAGCTGTCGGTGGACGAGGCGCTGGAAATCGCTCTTCAGTCTCTAGACGGCCTGGAGTACGCCCACAATGTGGAAGTGAATGTTCAGCTTGCCAATGGAGACTTCGTGACCAGCCGAGGCATCGTTCACAGGGACTTGAAACCGGCCAACATCTTCCTCTCCGGCAAAGGGGAGGACAGGGTCGCTAAAATAGCTGACGTGGGGCTGGGAAAAGCTTTTGACATGGCGGGGTTAAGCGGCCAGACCAGGACAGGCGCCGTGGTGGGCACGCCTTACTTTATCTCCCGGCCGCAAGTGATAAACTACAAATACGCAAAGCCGGACATAGACGTGTGGAGCATGGCCGGTACGCTGTACAACATGCTCACCGGTAAATTTCCCCGCATGTTTCTAAAAGGCAAGGATCCGTGGCAAATTGTCCTGCAAAGCAAGCCAACGCCCATCAGGGAGCGGGAGCCCTCCATCCCGGAAAAACTGGCCGAAGTGATCGACGCGGCGCTGGTGGACCAGCCGGAGATAAAGATAAAATCGGCAAGGGAGCTGAAGAAAATGTTGCTGGACGCGGTTTCTTGACTCAATGAAAGGATGGACTTGACATGCTGGATATAAGCGGGCTTACAGACAAGGGGAAAGTAAGAACGCATAACGAGGACTCATGGTTCGGCGATGGGGAAACGGGCCTTCTGGTGGTGTCCGATGGAATGGGTAGCGAAGAGGGAGGGGCTCTGGCCTCGGAGATCGTGGTGAAGGCCGTGCCGGAAATCATCAAGCAGGAGGGCGCCAACCTTAGCAACCTTAGCGATCCTTTTGCCGTGGACATTATCAGCAAGCAGCTGGTGGAGCTGAACCGTAAAGTTTTCGAATCCACCAGAGGAAAAGTGGGGCTGGCGGGGTCTGGGGCCACCATGGTCATGGCCCTTGTCCAGGGCGACCGCGCCATGATAGCCCACATGGGAGACTCCAGGGCATACCTTTTTAGGGACGATTTTCTGCTGGCTCTCACCAAAGACCACTCGGTGCTAAGGCTGCTGCGCGACGCGGGAGAAGTGACGGAAGAGGAGTTGGCCACACACCCGGCCCG
>JAOUNV010000418.1 GCA_029880775.1 Nitrospinota bacterium
ACTGGCGGTTCACCGAGACCACCGCCGGACCATCATCTCCAGCCACAACGCACGCGCTCATCGGTTCACCCTCCACAAACTCCTGGGCCATCACGCTCCCATCCCGGGGCATCGGCGCTTTTGCGCTTTTTTTGTGGACCTTGGCACCACAGCATCCGGCGCCATCAACTGGCTTGGCCACCCACCGACCGAGGGGCGCCGCCGAGGAATCGAAGTAGCAAGTAGCGTGGAACGTACTGGGATGAGGTATTCCCAGCTCCTCCATTCTCCTGGCGAAAATAAGCTTGTTCCCGGCGCATTCCATGGCCTCCGCCCGGCATCCCAGGTTGCGTATTCCACGGAACTCTGCCATGAACGTGTACCTGGAAAGGACGCCTCCCGTCTCCGGGGCGATGATCAATGCCGCATCACACTCCTCCAGAGCTTCGGCAAAGGCGTCAACTGGAGCCTTTCCTATAGTCCTAGCCTCCCCTGCCCCCGCAAGCCTGGGCAGAAACCGTTTTCCCACTATGGTGAAAGGCTCTGCTACCCTGGCGAAATCGCGCATTGCGGCCCGAAGCATCGCCACCCCTTCGTCAGCCAGGGAGGCGGGGATATCCTCCTCACCCCCTGCGCAAAGATACTCAAACAGTAATATCTTCACTGGCCAGGTTCGCCTCCTTCGTCCGGCTGTTTCTCCCTGCCGTTGAATATCTGTCGATACTTCCGAAACGCCGTGGCCCGGCCAGAATTTTCCATTATGGCGCATGCGGCCAGAATCGTTTGCAGGATCTCCTCTTTGGTGGCGCCCACCTTCATCGCCTGCTTGATATGCACATCCAGGCAATGATCGCACCGCAAGGCCGTGGCGGCGCTGATCACCACCAGTTCCATAGTCTTCTCATCCAGCGGACCGTTTTCCCTATGCAGTATCCCCCGGTTTTTGATAATCGAAGAGAGGAAGTAATCTTTCTCCTCGGACAGCACCCGCGCCACCAGGGGAACATCTCCGTATATCTTTCTCATCGCCGCCAGAGTCTCCTCCACGGCTTCCTCCCCCTTCTCCTCCACCAGACGAAGGTATTCTAGATAGAACTTTTCCTCTCCGCTTTTTGAACTCCCCTTGTCTTCCGGCATTTCACTACTCCTGCAAACTGATTGTCGATTTATCACAGGCTCGTCCGCACCGCACAAGCCGCGCCTTCCATGATATTTGGCCAGCCGTATATTGGCAATCAAAGCATCCGGCCCAGTGTGAGCCTGATCCCCAATAACCGCACAGGGTCATCGCTTTTTTGAGGAAACTATACGTTGGCGAATCAATGCGCACACTCATCAGCCATCCTTATTATATTGTATATATGCGCATTACACAGGCAACGACTAAAGCTCAAATATACTTGACTACTCCGGTCGGAGTTGTTATATTACCCATGTTTCCATGATCCGAATAACAACTGAGAACCATAATCCAACAAGGTAACTATATGTCCGCTAAAATCAATTCGTCGTTCAACAGGTCTTTTGCTAAAGCGTTCTCATGGCGTCTTGTCGCCACCTTCACCACCGTGGTCATCGCATATTTCGCCACCGGCAGAATCGATGTGGCCCTGGAGATAGGATTTTTAGAGTTCTTCCTCAAGATCGGTGTCTACATGCTCCACGAAAAAGCATGGAACTCAACAAGCTATGGTTTAAAAGTCGAGAGAAGCACAGCTAATACACAATCCCAGGAAATTGAAAGGCCATCTTCCACCATCGCTTCCGGCCTGGTTCTGGCGCCGCTGATCGCGGAGGAGTGATCCACATGTGAATTGACCCACAAGCCAGGCGCCAGGGTTCTACTTTGAGGCCTTGGGCGCCTTATCTATAGTAGCCACCTTCTCTTTCTCCTGAGGGCTCATGACGAAATGGTTCCCCTCCAGCAACCTGAATCCACCCGGCAAGGCTAAAGCCTCCCTCGCCATTTCGAACATCGCCTCCCCATGAAACAGCGACGTATAGAGTTTCTTGATCTCCCGATTCTTCTCCTCTTCCATCAGGAAAAAGGTGTGCCGCGCCGCCGAGCCTTTGCCGGGGCTCAGGTCGATATACGCGGTCACGTTTTCCGCCAGTTCACCTTTCAGTTTGGCGCCCAGCCGCCTGGGATTGCCCGCCAGGGAGCGGGAGGCCTGCAATGCCGCGTCATACCTGTTCTGGATCACATATAGCCTCTGGCCAACAGTCAACTCCGAGGCCCACTGGGCATGCCCCTCGCTGTCCACATCCGCCGCATTGAGGATTACGTTGCCGAACATTTTGCCCGGCCCAGGCAGCGCCGGATCCCGGGTCATGCTCTCCACCACCAGGGCGCCCAGGCTGTGGGCCATCATGTTCATGGAGAACCCCTCCACCTCCTCGGCCTTGGCGGTGAAATTCTCCTGCACCATTCGCAACGCCGCGTCCAGAGCTGTCCGGCATGTTTTTGCCTTTTCCCTGGCCTGCTGATATTGCTTCATCTTTTCTTCATACAGGCCATAACCCAGCGCCAGGGCCGCCTTGGGCCACGTCACCCCGGCCCGCCGGATCATCATCGGCGCCATTTTGACCAGCACTGTCAAGGAGAGCACCCGCGACCATGAAGGCCACATGAACAGGATGACGTTCACCCCGTGGAGCGATTCCACCCTGGCAGCCTGCTCCAGAGCCCCCACCGTGGGCTGGCCCGCTCCATGGATCATGAACAGCCACTTGGCTCCCAGCCGCCCCTCTTTCATTCGCCCGATGAGATCCTGGAAATACTCGGCTTCCCCTCCATTCATCACCGGGGCCAGCCGCCACT
>JAOUNV010000419.1 GCA_029880775.1 Nitrospinota bacterium
TATGATCGGGTCCTACCAAAGTGGATCACCGATTGGTTAAAGGATCCGGTGCTGCCAGAAGATGGTGAAGATCCAGACACTGTGTACTGTCTGTCGTAAACCACACCAGGGACGGTTCATGATCCATATGATGGGTCTGATGAATGGTATCACGGCTCATGTGTTAATTTTACCGCATCAGAGGCAATACCTCTAGACGACTGGTTGTGCCCCACATGTAGGTAAGTTAAAAGGTTTAACCCTTTCACTTGTATATTTGCAGATGTCTCTCGACCGAGTGACAGCTGGATTGGAAGTGGCGAACTTGTCGGACAAGGAAGAGACCATGTCCGTCAACTCGCAGCAGGAGGCGGAGCTGCTTGCGGAGGAGCAGCCCGGGACCAAGCTGATAGCTCAGCTGCCTACAGTGAAGCAGCCAGTGGAGCCAGCCGTGAAGCCGCCTCAACCAGGCCCTTGACGCCAGGTGACCCCACCACCATCGAGGGGGGGAAACAGCCCACCACCCTTGCGTAGATCACCAAGGAAGCATCGGCCAGTGCGTGTCAAGGACAGACCTCGTGACGCCAGGCGGTCTCCAAGGCGGTTCCCACCAAAGAGGCGCCCATCCTCACCACAGAGGAGACGGTCACCCCAACGGCATATGCCAAGGGGTCGACCTCATCATCGCAGTCCACACAGAGGCGACACTGGGGCAAGGCACAAGAGGAGACTGTCACCTCACCACTCGCGGCCAGGACCCAGGGACAGCTCAACAGCTTCCTCGGCGTCAGGGGCCAAGAGGTTCAAGGTCCCCGTCAGTATTAACAAGAAGGGCCAGCGGATGTGTGGGATGTCAGGATGCAGCCATATCCTGACGAAGAGGCATGCCATGCATGAACACATCCCTGGCATCTTACATGATTCCCAGCCACTGACGGAGGAAGTGCTGACTCTACGGAAGACTTGCCTGACCATTTGCGCCAAGCAGGTTAACCACCGGCCAGACATCGACGCTCTGGTACGTCTGGTTAACCTTTGCGGGGATGTAGAAGCTGAAGAATTATCAACTGACCAGACCAAGGCAGCTTGTGCCCTCGCAGGAACCCTTGGAGCAGCAGTTCCCGAGGTTTTCCAGCTCAAACCCATCAACTCTGTGGGCTTGCTGGGACACTGGAAGGTGTTGACCTCCATACTAAGCCTAGTTGGAGTTGAAGTGACACGCCAACTTCAGGAGAACTTTGGGAAGGTGTTTGTAAAGGACCTTCCGGAAGCTGTGGACAGCCACTTCCACATAGGATAGGCTGTGCAAGAAGACGGGACTTGAAATTACCGCCTTCAGGAAGACCCTGGAAAAGACCACAGACCTACCAGGGGGGAACTGGTAAGGGTGGTGGGTGCGGTCACAGTATTTTGTGACCCACCCGCCTATCCTACACCGGAGCAGGTGGAAGAACTGGGGAAGCAGGGGTGGTAACCTGTATTGGTATCCACCCGAAGGGCGCCGCTAATCTCTCTCCTGAGAAGTTGGAGGCATTTGAGAAGGCCCTACAGATCCCAGGGGTGCGAGGCCTGGGGGAAGTGGGGCTGGATCTGACATCTCCAGAGCGAGTGGGACGACCAGCACCTTGTTCTGGACAAGGTTCTGAAACATCTGACCTTGGACAGGGTGCTGGTGTTGCACAACCGAACCCAGGAAGCGTCCCACGAGAATGTGGCACTCTTCTACCACCTCCCGATCGACCAGCCTATACACTATCACTGCTTCCTAGAAACCCATAGGACAGTGGGGTTATGGGCTGAACACTTCCCCAATGTCTACTTCGGCTTTACAAGCGGAGTACAGCATGCGCCGGAGAAGACTAGGGAGGGTGTACGCCTGGTCAACCCTGCCAGGCTACTTCTGGAGACAGATGCGCCTTACTTCAAAGCCAACCGAGCGCCTTACAGCGCCCCAGCATCAGTCGCCTTGGCAGCCCAGGCAGTGGCGGAGATCCGGGGAGAGCAGTGGGAGGACACTCTTAGGGCCGCCAATGCAAACGCTAGGCGGCTCTACCAGATGTGAGGGTTGTAGCTGCGAGCTCCATCCGGACTGGGAGGATGGGGGTTAACAGGCAGTACAGGAATTCCCAGGTAAACCCTAAATGGCTAAGTTTTCTGTATGAGACATGTTCTGTGGCAGGATCAGGACGACGAAAGTCAACCTGAATACTTTGACAGCAGCATGATTTACCAAACGCCCACCTTTTAAATAAAGTGGGGAGGAGTATAGTATTGTTCGGTTAATAAACCGGTTTATCAATACTATGTTTTGGTAATCGAGTGGCCCAGAACCTCGTTCTCATCCTGGACGCCATTTTCTATAGCAGAAAATCTATAGTGCTCATTACTTTTACCTTTATTATATCATCTATCGTTTATATTGTACTTTAATCATAACCAATACCTAGTGTAAGTATTCTTGGATAGTTCTTTAATAATATACAGTAACACTTTAGTATGCATTTACCACATTTGGGCACAGTTAATACCGGAAGGCTGACAGTTTTGTGTCAACTGATTATTACAATCATCACTTTTTGACCGATATATTTCCTACATAGACATTTTTATTTAGATGTTAAGAGAAATGACAAGAAAAGGTGAAATTGCAATAATAAAGTAAGACACATTATAACATGTAACTACTGTAGCAAGAAAACTAAAATACAGGTTTAGTCGTTTTTATTACATCTACAACGGTTTTGAGCAAAATACGTATAACAAAACACAAAATCAATACTATACAACCAGTGACATTGAAGACAAAAAA
>JAOUNV010000420.1 GCA_029880775.1 Nitrospinota bacterium
GAGCTTTCCTGGATGCGTAATAGAGATGACGGTGAACAACACCGATCAGATCGAACAGGCGATCCTGAACAATGAGATTGACCTGGGTCTGGTGGAGGGTCCTCTGCAACATCCGGGCAAGGTGAATTCCAATCTTTTCATGAAGGACGAGTTGGTTGTGGTATTTTCAGCTTCCCACCGCTTCCTGGGTCGGGCCCAGATATCGCTTGACGACTTTCGGGGCGAGCCTCTGATCCTCCGGGAGAAGGGATCCGGCACCCGCAAGGTGTTCATGGGCGCAATGGACGTGAACCATGATCCCTTGAAAGTGGTGATGGAGCTGGGAGATACAGAAGCGATCAAGAGGATGCTGGAGAGTGATTCGGGCGTGGCGGTGATCTCCTTATCCGCTGTCCATAGGGAGATCAAGACCAAATCGCTGGCCATGGCCAGGATCAAGGGTTGCCCTATGCCGCGGTTGTTCAACATGATATTGCTGAAAAACAAATATATGTCCAACCCCGTGCGGGAATTTATCAGTATCCTGAACCCTGCGGAGAAGCCTTTCCTGGATTGAACCCCCAGTTCAATAAGCAAGTGCACCGCTAAGTATGAGGTTATGCTTAGTGGCCATGGGCAAAATATATAAGCAATTGGAAATAACATAGCAAGAGAGAATCATGGCGCCTCACAGCCTGGGCTGGAGTCATGGCCGGTGAAATAAATATGACGAGCGGCTGACGCTCATCAGCTGGCGCTGGCGGACAAGACCGAGCGAGTCATTCGGCTCGATCATGGTCATCCTCCGGTCGTGGCTCAACAGCCGAAGGCTTTCGACAAAGTGGAACCGTGGAGCAGTTCGGCCGCCATTCCTGGGGAAAGCAACGTCTGGATGAAGGTTGGAGTTTTACAGATATCAGTCATCAGACATTAATGACGTTGCCACTTTGCAAAAATTCTACGCGAATGTGACTGTACGTAACTGGCGGGTAGTGGAGTCTCTACCTAGGACTATTCCAGGACTAAAAAAAAGGTGTCCGGGGAAGGCGATTATTAATAAAAACAAAGGTTTAATTGGTAGCGGAGGAGGGACTTGAACCCCCGACACTGCGGATATGAGCCGCATGCTCTAACCACCTGAGCTACTCCGCCTTATCTTTATCTTTTACCGACGACGGGTCGGTATCCGGGTCATCGCCGCTTTTACCGTCTTCGCGCTCCTGGAATATTACATCCTTGGTGAACTCCCTACAATGAAGTTCGCTGGACTCATACCGATACTTCAGGCTGCATGTGGCCCGCCAGGCGCATACCACACATTCAACGGAAGCCATATTCCACCAAAATCGTAAATGCTACCATTGTCGTTATGGAGTGTCAAACAACTCTTTCTCCTTTTTATCAGGATATCAAAAACGCGCAGGTATGCAAGGCTGTTGATTTGGCCGACATTTCACGCCAGGGGATTGACTTTTCCAAAGCAAAAAGGAAATATGACGCAATATAGCGCATGGCGGTTGTGCGCAGACGTGACAACTGAGGATGGCGATAGACATCTGGTATCTGGTGTGACCGATATGAAAATTAGAAGCCCTTTCCGGTTCCTGATTCTATGCATGGTGTCTGCTCTGTCGATGACTTCTATCCACTCCGCCCCAGCCGGGGCCATGGGCCCAAAGGTAGCTAAAAAGGCGCTGAAGCAAAGGGGGATCAAACCGGGCCGGGAGGAGCTTGTTAAGGCGGTGGAGGAGAACAACAAGCCGGTGGTGGAAATGCTTCTGGACACCGGGATCGACGCCAACTCCACTGGAGCGTTGGAGAAAGCTTTCGACGCGGAGAGTGAGCCGATGGTCCGGCTGTTGCTGAATCGTGAAGCCAACCCGAACCGGTCCCCTTTTCTGGCGACCGAAGCCCAGAGGGGAAATCTTGAACTAGTCTCGCTACTGCTTAAGTTCGGCGCCGATCCGAACCTTGAAAAGCCTTTGGTAAACGCGGCGCGGGAGGGCCACTTGCAGATAGCCCGAATTCTCATGAAAAATGGAGCGGACAGGAACCATGGTCATCCGTTGCTAGGAGCGGTGGAGAACGGCCACACGGCGATGGTCCGGCTATTGCTGGAACATGGCGCCAATCCAAACCAGGGGCGTCCGCTGGTCATCGCCGCGGAGAATGGAGGCGTGGAAATCGTAAAACTGCTTCTGAAATACGGCGCGCGCGCAGCGTCTATGACAGATAAAGACCGTGGCGGCGGTGCGCTGGGTATGGCTCGGAAAAACGGGCATGATGAAGTGGCGCGGATTCTACTGAAGGCGGAAACGGAAGAATAGGCCCGAGCTGACAGCCAGTTGGGGCCTCACTGGCGCCATTTCATTCCAAGCCTCTTGTGCTTTCTCAAAACCATCACATGCATCCACACCTCCGCGCATGGGGCTGTTTTATGATCAGCTACCCAAGCCTGTCTCACGAATTTATTTGCTTAGTAATCGCTATGCAAGGCTGAGTGTAATTGTTTGTGCGATTAATGTCCGAAATCGAATGGTGATTTCAAGGCAGTGCGGTATTCAACAGATGCAGGATTCGCCAGGCGGATAGTGATGATATACTTTTCACAATTATCATTGGAGGATAAAGTGATTATAAAAACCGAGAAAACCGGTTCCGTGGAAGCTTTGCGGGGGATTATGAATGAGGTCTCCGCGGAGGATGGGGTGAAGGGTCTTCTGCTGTTGTCGTGCGATGAAAATAATTTTACGCCCGAGTCTGTGGACGACGTTTTGAAGAAAGTGTCCCTCCCGCTTTTCGGAG
>JAOUNV010000421.1 GCA_029880775.1 Nitrospinota bacterium
AATGCGGAAGCGAACCGGTACGGCTCTGATGTGGAGTCGCCGCGTTTGCCCATACCCACAACAACCACATACCTGGCAGGCAGGGCGCCCATCGTCTCAAGGGGCATCACCTGCCCGCGTTTGCCTTCAAACTTGCGGCGCTTGGCCATATCGGCCAGCTTGCCATCAAGCGCCTTGTTTAGTTCATAGAACTCCCCTTTGCCCAGCTCCCCTTCGAACACGCCAACCACTAGCCCCTCAGCCTTAGACTCAACGGCGCGGGCTTTTTTCACACTATATTTCATCAAAATTCCTTCACGAACTAACGCGCCAGGCATGCCGGCTGCGGATTAATAACCAAACATATCAGTGCTTCAGTATATTTGCAGAATGCAAGGGGGGCAAGAGGATAACCACCGAAACTATGGCAGGTCCCGACCCGCCATGACGGTTGGGAACTCTTCGCGCACCTCGGCCATCACCTGTTCCGGCGCGTTTTCATATCTTCGTGAAAAATGAAACGGCGCCAGGCGCTTTACTTTCGCGGCCTGGGCGATCTGTCCGCACGCCCTGGCGGTGAGGTGCTGTGTCGCGCTTGCCCGCGCCATATCCGCCTGGGTGAAAACCGATTCAAGAAAAAGAAGATCGGCGCCATTAGCCAGGCTGATCAGCCGTTCCCGGTTTTGTGGGGTGTCGCCAAGATCGGTGGCATAAACCATTTTGCATCCTGGAGCCCGCAGCACCAGGTCATCGGCCAGCTCTTTCGCTGTTCTGGCTTTTGCGCCGGGCGGAGTTATCATGGCGTCCATTTCGCCGCGAAGTATCTTCACCTTCAAGTCCCCCAGCCATTTGCCGGGGGCCAGGGATAATTCCACCAGCTTCTCCTTGCGGATGTTCAGAGTTTCCGGCTGCTCGAAAGAATATGCGATCACTGGTGTTTTGTGGTCCAGCATTGTAGCCCGAATGGCGAATAAGCCCTCCTCCAGGACGATGCCATCGTCGATCTGTTTTTCTCCCAATGGCTCCACAACGCCGACTCCCGCCTGCACTCGATTCGTGGAGATAGTATCACCGCGAATTTCCGATACCTCGAAAACCGGACCTCGCAGCCCCACTCTGTCCCAAAGGATCCCATCCACCAGACCCTTGATGTTGGCGCTTAATCCTGGCGGGCCATATATGCGGCATGGGTGGATAACGCCGATACGCAAGCGCAACAGCCGGAGGAAGCCGGCTATATGATCAATGTGCGCATGACTGATAAAAACATCTGATATCTGATGGGCAGCCTTGCCCGACAGCCGGGTGGCCTCCCCCAGGTCGAACAACAAGCTGCGGCGCTGGTCGCGCAGACGCACGCGCAGCAGCGGGTCGCCAAATACGCCATTGAGCAAAACCACGCTGGCCTGCCCCACACGAGTGGCGTACACCGGCCCGTGGCCCATGCCGCGATTAGCCACTGGGGGGACCATTCGTGGCGAGGTCATGTTAATGAAGCAGGTGGAGAAGCAACGTGGCCAGAGTGAGGAATATGAGCACGGCTGTGATGTCGTTTATCGCCAGGACGATCGGTCCACCGGCTATGGCCGGGTCCACATCCAGCCATTGGAAGATAAGGGGGATGCTGGCGCCCATCACCGCGGCGAGGTTTATGGCCAGGAACACCGCCCCGCCCATGATTAATCCCAGCCCCGGCGAGGCCTGCCAGAAACCGGCGACTACGCCTGAGATCACACCGCATACGACTCCCAGGATGAGGCCCACTTTCATCTCTTTTAATATGAACGCCACCAGGGCGCCTTGCTCTATTCTCCCGGTGGCGATGCCGCGGACCACCAGCGTGGAGCTTTGGGCTCCCACGTTTCCGCTCATTCCCATGACGATGGGTATGAAGGCCGCCAGGGCTATGGCCGTTTCCAGGGTTCCCTTGAACGACCATATGAGCACGCCGGTGACAAACCCGCCCCCCAGGCTGGCAGTGAGCCAAGGCAGCCGATATCGGGCCATAGCCACCACGCTTGTGGCGGGGGAGAGCACCTCATCGCCCGCGCCCACTAGGGCCATGATATCCTCGTCCGCTTCTTCCACTAAAACGTCCACGATATCGTCGATGAGTATCCTTCCCAGCAGAACCATATTTCTATCCACCACCGCCAGGGATATGAGGTCGTATTTTTTAAAGAGGCTGGCCACATTTTCCTGGTCATCGTCGGCATACACATAGATTGGAGGATGCCCCGCGTCCACCATATCGCCCACTATTTTTTCACCAGGATTTAGCATAAGCTCTATGATTGGCGCCACTCCCTTTAGCCGGCCCAGGTTGTCCACCACGAATATGTTGTACACCTCCCGGTTTATATCGGGGCGGGAGCGCAGCAGGTCCAGTGTCTGGTCCAGAGTCATATCCTCCCTGGCGGCGATAAGCTCGGTCTGCATGATTCCGCCGGCGGTTTCCGGCTCGAACTTCAACAGCCTGGAGACTTGCGCGTCAACCTCCGCCGGAGCCGCGCCCAGCACCTCTTCGGCCACGTCCTCTTCCATCTCCCCAAGCAGGTCCGCGGCGTCATCGGTGTTCATCACGCCGATAAGTTCGGCAAGTTCTTCGGCCGAGGAGTTATCGAGGATAAGTTCGCGGGCGGATTCATCCAGCAGTGGAAGTATCTGGGAGCCCATTCCCACGCCGGTGGCGGTGAACGCTTCGAGCATTTTGGACTCGTCCTCGATATGCTCTATGGCGGCGGCGATGTCCGCCGGATGGAATAGATCCTCCAGCGCCTTTTCCGGCTGGCTTCGGTCCAAT
>JAOUNV010000422.1 GCA_029880775.1 Nitrospinota bacterium
ACAACTGGCATTATACTTTGAAAACACGCTTCCTGGCTAACCGGATATGTGAGATATATGAGAGCGAAAGAAAGCCTGATTGTGGGAATCTCCGGCGGGTCCGCCGCAGGGAAGACCACGGTAGCCCGGCTGCTGGCCGAAAGGCTTGGCGCGTATAGCCCCTCTGTTCTGGAGGTGGATCGCTACTTTAACGACCATAGCGATATGCCGGAGGAGCAAAGAGCCCGGCTAAACTATGATGTGCCGGAGGCGCTAAGCTTCGGTCAGTTGGCCGAGGACCTGGGCCAACTGAAACTTGGGCGCCCCGTCCAGGCGCCGGAATACGATTACGCCAATCACGCAAGCCGCCCAAAAGCGACGCTGATCCAGCCCTCGGCAGTGGTGATAGTGGAAGGGATACTGCTGTTCCACCCCCCCACTGTGGCGCCGCTTCTTGATTACAGGATATTTGTGGAAGCCCCGCCAGACGAGCGTCTGCGCCGCAGGATAGAGCGGGATGTGGCCCACAGGGGCCGTACCCGGGAGTCGGTGATCCGCCAGTTCAACCAGACCGTGGAACCGGCGTACCGTGAATACACCGCCCCCACCCGCGCCGAGGCGGACACCACGTTGGACTGGAACGCCATGAATTACGCCGACCTGGATGCGATTGCCGAGCGGATAAACGGTATGTTGGTGTAGAATTACTTTATAAGGGATATACAATAGAAGAATCATGGCCTTAGGTAAACTTCGCAAGGCGAGCCGCTATATAACGCGGTACAGGGAAATATTCTCCGTATTGGTGAAGTACGGCTTGGCGGACTGGGCCCACCGGCTGGACCTGGATTTCGCCAAGGAGATTCTGGGCCGCCAGACCTCCATGGAGCTGATGGAGGCTTCCACCGAAGAGCGGGTGCGCCGTGCGCTCACTGATCTTGGCCCCACGTTCGTCAAGTTCGGCCAGATCCTGTCTGTCCGTCCAGACCTGGTGGGTGTACCCATGTCCGATGAGCTGAAAAAACTGCAGTCCAATGTCCGCCCAGAGCCTTCCGAAAGTGTGGAACAAACTCTTGGCAAGGAGCTTGGCGCCCCCCCGGAGGAGGTGTTTCAGGATTTCGAGAAGGAGCCGGTAGCCTCCGCCTCCATCGGCCAGGTGCACAGGGCTGTTCTGCCTGGCGGCGAGAAAGTGGCCGTGAAGGTGCAGCGAAAGGGGATCCGCGAAATGGTGGAGACCGATGTGGAAATCCTGGCGGATCTGGCGGGGCTGCTGGAGGATTATGTGGACGAGGCGCGCTACTACCGCCCCAGGGAGACGGTGGAAAGCTTTGCCAGGACCATTACCCGGGAGATGGATTACAACCGGGAAGCTCGCAACATAATGAGCCTCTACGAGGACTTTGAAGACGAATCGTCTGTGAAGATACCCTACGTTAGGGAGGACTTGACCACCAGCCGGGTTCTGATAATGGAGTGGATGGAAGGCGTTTCCTTTGGGCAGATCGCAAAGGAGCCGGTGGCGGGGCTGGATACACAAAAGCTGGCCCAGAAGGGCGCCGAAATATTCCTGAAAATGATCTTCATCAACGGCTTTTATCATGCGGATCCGCATCCGGGCAACCTGATGATGTGCGAAGGGGAAACGGTGGGCCTGCTCGATTTCGGAATGATGGGGAGGCTTTCGCCCAGGATGCGCGAGCATATAGAAGACATGGCTTCCGCCGCCATCGAAAAGGACAGCGACAAACTGGCCCGAATAATCACCCGCGCCGGAGCCACCCCGCCAGACCTGGATTACTCCGCCCTCGGCTCCGATGTGGCGGATTTTATCGCCTATTACGGGGGAATGCCCATTTCCAAGCTTCGCCTGTTTGAAGCGCTCAATGAAATGGTCTCCGTCATCCATCGCCACCACATCGTCCTGCCGGTGGAGATCATGCTGTTGATAAAGACCCTGGTCACGCTGGAGGGCTCGGCCAGGTGCCTCTCCGCCGAGTTTAGCCTCATCTCCCTGGTGGCCCCTTACCAGACCAAAATGAACGTCATGAAATACTCTGTGGGACGTAGGATGGTGAGACTGGGGCGCTTTTATGACGAACTGGAAAGCTTCATGGAAACAGCCCCGGCGTCGCTCTCCGATATCCTGGAGCGGTTCCGCGCCGGATCCCTGGAGATCCATATGGAACACCGGGGGCTGGAGCATTCCGCCAACCGGCTGGTGTTCGGTATTATCACCGCCGCGTTGTTTGTCGGGTCATCGATGCTTTTAAGCTCCAACGCGCCACCTGTCATCTATGGATACTCGGCGCTGGGATTGGCGGGAGTCATCCTGTCGATAATCATGGGCCTGCGGATAATGTGGGCCATCACCATATCAGGAAGGCTGGAGTGATCATTTGTATATTTAACAAGTCACAACAAAGGAGGTGTGAAAATGTTCGACGCTTTAAAAGATGTAGCCAAGATCGGCATGGGCGCCATATGGCTCTCCAAAGAGAACCTGAAAAAACTCTCTGATGACCTGGCGGATATCAGCAAGGCCAGCAAAGAGGAGGGCGAGAGGCTTTTCGAGGAGTTTGAAAAGAACCAGACGGAGTACAAGGGAAAACTGGAGAAAACCGTGGAGGATGGGGTGAAAAAAGCCCTGGACGAAGCTGGGCTGGCCCGCAAGAGCGAGATGGAAGACCTGAAAAAGAAAATCGAAGACCTGGAAGCCAGGCTGGCGGCTCAGGAATCGGCGGCCCCTCCACCACCGGAAACCGACTGACGACCTGCGGGCCTGTGAGTAAATCCACCAGGCGA
>JAOUNV010000423.1 GCA_029880775.1 Nitrospinota bacterium
TGCTGTTCCAATGATTGTATCGATATCGGCGAATTTCGGTCGCCAGCCCAAAACGCGCATCGCTTTTTCGCTGGAGCTTATCAGGGTGGAAGGGTCACCGGGCCGCCGGGGAGCCGACAGTGTGTTTATGGGAAGCCCTGTCACCCGTCGGGCCGCCTCCACCACTTGCAACACAGAGAAGCCTTTGCCCGAGCCCATGTTAAAAGCGTCCGGGGCTCCGCCGCTGTCCAGATACTCCAGGGCTTTCAGGTGGGCGTCGGCCAGATCAGTCACATGTATGTAGTCGCGCACACACGAACCGTCATCGGTGGGATAGTCTGAGCCGAAGATGGAAACCGATTGGCGCCGACCCAGAGCTGTTTGCAGGATCAGCGGGATAAGGTGGGTCTCCGGGTTGTGATCCTCCCCCAGCTTCCCCTCCGGGTCCGCCCCGGCGGCGTTGAAATATCGGAGGAAGACCGGCCGAAGTGTGGAAGCGGCGGCCAGATCCATGGCCATCCGTTCGAAGCAAAGCTTTGTGGCGCCGTAGGGGTTGATGGGGTTTTTCTTGTTCTCTTCGGTGATCGGCAAGTTCTCCGGCTCGCCGTACAGGGCGCAAGTGGAGGAGAAGACCAGCTTATCCACGCCATGGCGCTCCATCCCCTTTAATAGCTCCAATCCGCCGCAGACGTTGTTCTGGTAATACTTGGCCGGCTCGGTCATGGACTCGGCCACTTTCGAATATGCGGCGAAATGGACCACAGCGTCCACATCCCCTCCTCCTAAAACAGTATCCAGAAACCGGGGGTCGCCCACATCCCCAATAGCCAGCGGCAGGTCACCGGCGGCTTTGGCATGCCCCAGGCTCAGGTTGTCCAGTATCACCACTTCATAACCTTTGTCGGAAATGAAATGCGCGAAATGGCTGCCTATATAGCCCGCGCCGCCTGTCACCACCACTTTTTTCATTAACGCAATATCCCTTCAACACAAAACGTCAATCTTTAATTCTAAAGGAAAAGAGCCGCAGGCGTGGCACAAAATCATCTCCAAGTGAAATCCAGGGGCGGATTGCCTATCTACGGTAAAAGGCATATCATTGTATGCCAAGCGTCCGGCATGGACACGACTATAGAGGAAGGTTATCTTTTGCCAGAGAATAGAACGAGGTAGCCCCGTTGCCAAAGACAGTGATCGAAAAACTGGCCCGGTGGCCCGTATTGCGCCGGGATCGTGCGTTCTATCTGGCTGCGCTGCCGTTAACGGTGATGGTGGTAGGGATTACCCCATATCTGTTTCAGACACTGTTCTTTCCCAGCCCCATGCTTGGCTTGCTTTCCCTTTCACTAAAAGTGATGCTGGGGGCGGCGCTGATGGGAGCGCTATGCTATGGTCTCACAAGGTTGCTTTCCAATCCCAGGTTGCGAAACTGGGGGCCCAACCGGCGCCATTGGCCACTGGTGAGCCATGTGCTGATCCTTTGGATTCCCGCCGTGCTCCTGATCGACGCGCCCCTGAGGCTTTCCGAACTTCAGATGCTGGGGCCTGCGGCGCTTTCCCCGGAAATTATCCCATACATAATGGGAGTCTCTTTCGGCAGGGCTTTTCTGTTCGCCGGAGGGATAGTGTTCTACGAGCGGCTGATTGAGGCCGCCATACAAGCCGCCGATTATCGCCAGAAGGCGCTGCTGCTGGAAACCCAAACTCTTAAGACCTTGATCCAGCCCCACTTCATGCTAAACAGCCTGAACGCCATCCGAGCCAACATAGAGGACGCTCCGGAAATAGCGGATCAGATGATCTTGAGCCTCACCCACATTCTGCGGATGGTGATCGAGTATTCGGGGAGGGAGCGTATCACTCTAGAGGAAGAGATGGAGCTGGTGGGCGAATATGTGACCTTTATGAACCGGCGATTCGAAAGCTCGGTTCACCTGAATATCAGCGAAAACGCCCGTTCCTCTGTCTCCATCCCGCCGCTGATTATATTCAGCCTGGTGGAAAACTCCTTCAAGCATGGCTTTTCCCAAAGCCGTCATGGCTCCATCACCGTGAGCGCCGAAGCGGGGGACATGTACCGTCTGGTGGTGGACGATGACGGAACGCAGGCCACCATCCAGGATACCCATGGAGGCACCGGGGGGCAGTATGTGACCAGCCGACTGGAGCTTGCTTTCGGTGACAGGTTTCTCTTCAGCCATGGCAGGCTGGATAGCGGGCACTACCAGGCGGTGATCGAGATACCGTGGGAAAGGGAAGCTGGTGGGGATTAGGATAGTGATCGTGGAGGATGAGCCGGCCGCCGCCAGACTGCTGAAAAAGATGCTGGAGCGGGCGCCTGGCCTCTCCATCAGCTCGCTGGCCATCTGTTCCTCCGTGGTCGAGGCAAGAGAGCATCTGGCTCGGGAAGGCGCGGATGTGGTGTTTTTAGACCTGAATTTGCGGGGCGAATCTGGGTTCAACGCGGTGGACGATTTCATGGCGGCGCCTTTCGACACAATCATCGCCACCGCCAATCCGGAGTACGCTGTGCGGGCGTTCGAGGTGGGGGCGGCGGATTACCTGCTAAAGCCTTTCTCCCAGGAAAGGCTGGAAAAGGCGCTGGCCAGAGTGCGGGGAGGGGAGAAGGAAGAATCGATGGGACGGATTCTGGTAAAGGACCACCAGGGAATCACCGCCGTGCCGGTGGATGATCTGAAGCTGGTGCGAAGCGCAGGAGACTATACCGAACTGCATCTTATCAGCGGCGGGAGAAAACTGTGCGCCAAGAGCATGGACTTTCTGGAGCGCTCCCTGCC
>JAOUNV010000064.1 GCA_029880775.1 Nitrospinota bacterium
GGAAGCCGATGGGAGGGCGCGGCCTGAAAGCCAACGCGGCGAAATGGGAGGCGCTGGCCACGCTGGAGAAAGGGTTTTTCGCGATGGTGGACAGCTCCCCGGGCGGCTATCCCATGGAGCGAGTGACGGCGATGTTCAACCTGACCCAACAGAGGGCCATGGAGCTGTTGCGCAGCAGGCAAAAGGAGTATGGCGCTTTCGAGATCAAGGGACGTGGATACCTGTTCCGAATCAGCGAGGGGGAGAGGATCGTGAAGGAACTGGTGAAACAGGTTGCCGATTTTCACAAGAAAAACCCGTCCACGCCGGGGGTGGAGGAGAAGACACTGGCCGCCTCCGCCCTGGCGGGGATGGATCATGAAGTGGCCAGCCATTGGATACATCAGGCCGCGTCGCAAAAAAATCTGGAATACTCAGGCTCGGCGCTACGGCTGCCGGGGAGGGAGCAGGTGTTTGCAGGGGCGGAGAAAGTGTGGCGGGAGAAGATACTTGCCGCCTATCGGGAAGCGGGGCTTTCCAACCCACCGAAGACAGACCATATCCACAAGGAACTGGATATCAAATCAGCAGACGCGGCCAGGATCATCCGCCTGCTGGTCCGTTCCGGCGATCTGGTCTCCCTGGCGCCGGACCATACGATCAGCCGTGAAGCGCTGGAGACAGCCAGGCTGGCGCTGGTGCGGGAGATAGAGGAAGCGGGGAGTGTGGAGACCGCCAGATTCCGCGACATACTGGGGGTAGGGCGCAAGGCCGCCATAGACATCCTGGAGCATTTTGACAGGATCGGGCTGACCCGCCGGGAAGGGAATAAAAGGGCGCTGGCGAAGTAGACAGGGGAATAAATACTTCCATCTTGGTAAAAAGGGGTTGTATTATTCCCAAGCCGTCCTTTTCTGGCGGCGGGGGATTATCTGGGGAAAATCTATCTTTGAAGCAGAGTACGGATGTGAGCGACAGGTTTATCGGCGGTGACGTTCGTTGCCATCCAAACATAACGCAACGCGTCCCCCGGGGAGCGAACCCACACCGTCCGATCGAATCGCCACCAGCTTTGCCGCATGCTCGGTGCTTTTGGCTGAAGACGAGGATCAGCTTCTATACTCTTATTCGCTAAGCCTACAGATGCTCGGTTTCAAGGTGATCGCCGTCTCCGACGGAAGAGAAGCCGTGGAGAGTTTTCAAAACCACAAGGAGGGAATCGGGCTCCTGATCCTGGACGTGAGCCTTCCTGTGATCAATGGGCTGGAGGCGCTGAAAATAATTCGCATGTCCGGCGCCAAAATACCGGCGATTGTGATCTCCGGCCATGGGGAGAGTATGGGCGCCAAGTCTGGGGCCAAACGCCGGGCGCCCGGTTTTTGGGGAAGCCCTTCGGCATGGATGAGATGCAAAAAGTGATAAGGGATATGGCGCCGGAACAGAAACCTGACCAATCGCAATAGCCCTGACCGGCGGACGGCTACTCCTCCAACGTCCCCATCAGCCTCACCAGTATCCGCAGCGTAAGCCCCCATATCTCATGTCCCTGAAAAACGATTCCAGGCCGGGATGCGGCGGGATCCAATTCGCGAACCTGCTTCAGAATGTCGAATGGAACCCAGAAAAACTCCTCCACCTCTCTTGGTTCTATCCGGATGGTCGGTACCTCGGCGATGATCCCCACCACTGGCCATACTATAAACCCGGTGGTCTTTGTGCTGGTGACCGGCATATGACCCAAGATTTCCACCAGGTCGCCCGGCACGCCGATCTCCTCCTCCGTCTCTCGCAACGCGGCCTGCAGGGGCGTCTCGTCTGGCTCGATCTTCCCCCCCGGAAAGCAGATTTGGCCCGAGTGGAGGTCCTGCGCCGTGGCGCGGCGGATAAACCCGATGGCAGGTCCAGCCGCTGACGGGGCGATCAGGATCATCACCGCCGCCGGGACTCCGGTGTTACTCACATCCTCCCCGGCGGTTACCGATAGTGACTCTGTTAGCCGTCGTCTGATCTCATCAATGTTCATGCGTTTTATCATATGTATTTTCAATTATATATCTTATCGCCATCGCGGGGCGGGATTGGACCGGCCCTTGCAATATCTTGATTGTCGGCTATGCGCGGAAGTAGAATGAAAACATATACTTCAAAAGGAGTTACGAGTAGACCATGGCCCTGATCGGCATATTGAACACAGCCAGGACTTTGAAACAGGGTGCCACCATGCATATCGCCAAGGACGCGCCGGAGTATCTGGAGGCGATAAGCTATGTGGGGGTGGGCGCTGTGGAGATGGAAAAAGCCGGGATCAAGGATGGCGACGAAGTGGTGGTTTTCAGCGACCATGGCGAGGTGACCGTCCAGGCCAGGGGGATGGATCTGCAGCCTGGTTCCTTCTTCATGCCCCTGTCGTATCTGGCCAACCGCCTGGTCTCCTCGGAAACCCACGGCGCCGGGGTGCCTGGATTCAAGAACACCGTCGTCACCATAAAAAAGCCTAACGAATAACGGATATTCAACCATGGGAGCCAAGCCATGACAGCAGTCAAACAAGCGGAAAACACGACCGTCACCGAGCATGTGGTGTGCCCTTTCTGCGCCACGCTCTGCGACGACCTGACCATCCATGTGCATAACAACCAAGTGGTGAAGGTGCGCAACGGATGCGCCCTGGCCAAAGGGGTTTTCGAAAACGCTCACAAGGAGTGGGCCACCCCCAGGATCGGCGGCAAGGAGGTCGCCTACGACTCCGCCGTGGAGGAGGCGGCGAAATTATTGGCGGCCTCAAACAATCCGCTGATCTACGGCCTCTCCGCCACAGACGTGGACGCCCAGAAAAAATGTATAGAGCTTGCGGACCTGATCGGCGCGAACCTGGACAACGCTTCCTCAGTCTGACACTCCCCCACCATGGTGGCGCTACAGCTCGGCGGTGCGCCGGCTGCCACCTTAGGAGAAGTCAAGAACCGGGCGGACCTGGTCATCTTCTGGGGCTCCAATCCGGCAGAGAGCCACCCGCGCCACTTTGCGCGATACTCCGGCGCGGCGAAGGGGAGGATGAATCCTAAGGGGCGCAAGGATCGATATATAGTGTTGGTGGATATCCGCCCCACGCCGTCGGTGAAATACGCCGACGAGTTTATCCAGATCAAGCCGGGGCAAGACTTTGAAGTGTTGACCGTAATGCGCATGCTGGCCAGCGGCCAGCGGCCAGACGCGGATAACATTGGCGGCGTGGAGGTGCAGACGCTGGAGCGGCTGGTGCAGCGATGCAAGGACGCCAGGATGGGCGTGCTGTTCTTTGGCCAGGGGATCACGGAGACCCGGGGCAAGCACCAAAACTCGCTGGTGATATATCAGTTTGGCAAGGAGATGAACCGTCACAGCAAGTTCCTGACCCTGCCGATGCGGGGCCATTACAATGTGGTGGGGAGCGGCAACACCATGTGCTGGCAGACGGGGTACCCCTTCGCGGTGAACTTCGGACGGGGTTACCCGCAGTTCAACCCTGGCGAGTTTTCCGTGGTGGATTTGCTAAAACGAAAAGAGCCGGACGCGGCGTTGATAGTGGCTGCCGAGCCGATGGACCATTTGCCATACGAGGCGGCGCGGCATCTGGAGGACATCCCCACCATAGTGTTGGACCCGAGGGAGACGCTGACCACCAAGATGGCGGACGTTGTGATCCCGGTCAAGCACGCGGGTGTCTCCGTGGAGGGGACGGCGTATCGGATGGATCATATCCCGATAAAAATGCGGGCCGTGCTCGACTCCCCCTGGCCGAAGGACGACATTCCGTTGTCCACCATCATAGAGAGGATCAAGGAGATCAGGAAGGAAGAGGCCAAAACGTAGATGGCGATAAGGATAGAAAACGGCGAGGTGATCGACCCGGCCCACGGCGAGGATCGGGTTAAAAGAACCGTCCATATCAAGGATGGGAAGATCGTGGCGGACGCCGGGCTGGACGCCACGGTGATAGACGCCACCGGCTGCGTGGTGATGGCCGGTGGGGTGGACATCCACACCCATGTGGCCGGGCCGAAAGTGAATTTCGCCCGCCTGATGAGGCCGGAGGATCATCGATATGAGCATGTCTCCCGGGAGGATGGCTATGAGCGATCCGGAACCGGCGGAGTGGCCGCCACCACTTTTACCACCGGATATCGATACTGCGAGATGGGCTATACCACCATCGTGGAACCGGCCGTCCCGCCCATGGGCGCCCGCCATGCTCACGAGGAGCTGGTGGACATACCCCAGGTGGATAAGGCGATATTCACTCTGCTGGGCAACTCGGAGATCATCTTCCAATACCTGGAAAAAGGGGAAATGAGCAAGATCAATGAATATATCTCCTGGATCATGGACGCCACCAAGTCCTACTCTGTGAAGATCGTCAATCCTGGCGGGGCGAACATGTGGAAGTACCGGGCCGACATCCATGATATAGACCAGAAGCTGCGAGATTTCGACACCACCCCGCGCAAGATCGTCCTGGCCATAGCCGACACCATGGCCACCCTGGGTCTGCCGCATCCTCTGCATCTGCACTGCAACAACCTGGGAGTGCCAGACAGCTATAAGACCGCCATCGCCACAGCCGAAGCGATGGAAGGGCGCCCGTTGCACCTGACCCATCTGCAGTTCAGCAGCTACGGCTCTTCCGGCAAGCGCAAGTTTTCATCCGAGGCGCCAAGGCTTGCCCAGATGGTGAACGACAACCCGAATATTACCATCGACGTGGGACAGGTCCTGTTCGGCAAGACCACCACCATCACCGCCGACGGCCCGTTTGAGTATCACCTGCATAAGCTCACCGGCTCCAAATGGTATAACGGCGATGTGGAGTGCGAGGATGGCTGCGGCGTTGTGCCATACGATTACAAGCGAAAGTCGTTCGTCAACTGCATCCAGTGGGCGGCGGGGCTGGAGCTGTTCCTGCTGATAGACGATCCGTGGCGGGTGTACCTGACCACCGACCATCCCAATGGCGCGCCGTTCATCACATACCCCCACCTCATCCGCATGCTGATGGACAAGGATTTTCGGCGCGAGCAGGTGGAAAAGATCAGCGTGGAGGCCTCCTCCGAAATTCCGCTCAAAGTCCTGGAGCGCGAATACTCGCTCTATGAGATCGCCATTATCACCCGGGCCGGCACGGCCAGGCGGCTGGGGCTGGAGCATAAGGGGCATCTGGGGGTGGGGGCCCACGCGGACGTGGCTGTGTATCGGATAGGCGCAAACTACGAGGAGATGTTCGCCAAGCCGGCCTGGGTGCTGAAAGATGGCGTGGTGGTGGCAAAAGAGGGGAAGGTGACCCGCCAGGTGTTCGGCGCTACAATGTACGTTCACCCGGCGCGGGGATTTGCCGATATAGAAAAGGATCTGGCGGATTTCTTCGAGAGCTATTACACGGTGAATATAAACAACTACCCGGTGGGGCTGGAATACCTGCCCCGGCCGGAGCTTATCCCCTGCCAGGTGAAGCAAAATGATTAGCCTCACATTGATGGAAAAGCTCTCCATCCCCATGGAGGCGGACCTTATCACGCCAGACAACCTTCATGACAAGTCCAATGACGAGATCAAGCGGCAGACGGTCTATTGGGGGAATAAGAAGAAAACCATCGGGGATTTTTTTGAGGTGGAAGGGGAGAAGTCTGACCAGATCACCATGGTGGGAGACTGCGCCAAGGTGAAGCTTATCGGGCACAAGATGAGCTTCGGCGCCGTGCATGTGCAGGGAGACACAGGCTATAACACCGGCTCTTACATGACTGGCGGATCGATCACTATAGAGGGGAACACCGCCGACTACCTGGGCGCCATGATGGAAGGAGGGTTTATCCATCTGAAGGGGGACGCTGGTCATTTTGTGGGCGGCGCATACAAGGGGGAGACCGTCGGAATGACCGGGGGTGAGATCGTGGTGGAAGGGAACGCGGGCCATGAGACGGGAGGATTCATGCGCCGGGGGCTGATAGGTGTGGGAGGAAACGCCGGGGACTTCACCGGGCTTTTCATGCTGGCTGGCACCATAGTGGTGCTGGGCCGGGCGGGGGAGCGGGCCGGGGCCAATATGATGCGCGGATCCATCATCCTGATGAACCAGACCAGGCTGTTGCCCAGCTTTTTTCAGAACGGCGTGGTGTCCACTCCGGCGGTGGATATGATTCTGAATCGGCTACGGACTTTGGGGATGAATCCACCATTGGCCGGGCGATATGTGCGTCACACCGGCGACGCGAATACCATCGCCAGAGGTGAGATTCTGATGCGGGTGGGGAACCGCAACCACGTGGAAGTGTAGCCTGCGACTCCTTTAAACATCGATAAATACGTTTGACAGATACCAATCTCAGTGGTACATTTTACTTGCTGGTCTGCCAGGGGATATGTTTTTACAGTTTTGGGGTTGTGCCATCTGGCCTTCAGGGATGAGGTTGGACGGCTATGTGAGGGTAAATGTATACTCGTTTGGTGGGGTTCTTGCGTTCATCCGGGGTGTTGCGCACCTCTTGCCAATGTAAAAATCACTATCGTTTGCCTTTGCTGTTTACTTTTCGGGAAACCGGACTGGAACGATATGGCTGGAAGTAATCGGGGGCTTTTTGTGGTTTTCCGGTTGTCTGAGGATAAACAGTCCTAAGGCCGTATCAACGTAAGTTCCTAATCACCGCTAGTTTGGTTTACAGGGGCGCCCGTGGGGGTTGCCTCCGGTGAGTCAGGCATCGGCGGCTGTGGGGAAAATAGGAAACAGTGATTAATTTTAAAATGCTTAATTGAGGAGAGAAACATGAAAAAGTTAGCATTGGCCCTGGTGATTACTGTGGCGATTTCCGGCATAAGCGGATGCGGCAGCAGTGATGAAGGTATTGACGCCACCAAGGTGCAAGGTATATGGCAGGTGGATCACATACTTAAGACCAGTTGCGGTGGAATTGGTTTTCAGGATTGGGCGAAAGAACGGGAGGTTAAGGCCATTGGTAAGGACAATCTCTCAATTCGCAACTTGGGTGGTGGAACGGCGCTTACCGCAGCTGTGTCCAAGACAAGCGATGGAGGGCTAGAATGGGTCAAGCAGTATCAGTACGATTCTGGCTATTATTGCAAGGGCTCCGGAGATCGGGTGACGGTGAACATGACTGTCACTTACAAATTCAACTCGGACAAAAAAACCGGAACCGCCAAGAAAGTAATGGAATTGACCTCCTCCTGTGGCGGCTGCACTGGTCGGGACAATGGGAGCATGACTCAGTTAAGTTCCACTTCCAGGGAGGGTTCCTTCAGAGCAGAGCCAAAGAGCCTGGATATGGAAGAGATCTCCGGGGGGAACGCCGGGGGCGCATTCGCACGGGATTAGTTCGAAGGCGCTTTTAAGGTATTATTGATTAACCATAAGGAAGGAGATCGACATCGGGAAGCTAACGTTTGCCCTGGTGGTTACTTTAGTGTTTGCCGGCATGAGCGGATGCGGAAGCGAAAGCAAATCCAAAGGTGTCGCCATATTGAAAAACGAACTGATATACACCAGCGGCAGAACATTTATCGCGAAGCTGCAGATGGCGGGCATGACTTTGGAGTCATGGACCGGACAATGGTCCTCCGAAGCCTCGTCCGAGGATTGTGGAGGGCAAAAATCCGGCACGTTGTATCTGGATGGCGAATATTACGGGATACACAGGTTGACCTTTGAGTGCGATAAACGCAACCTCTACAAGGTGACACTATCTGGTAGTAAAGTCGTCGTTCAATATACTGACGGAGGAGCCGTCAGAGAAGTCTTTGCGGTTAGCGCCCCTGATGTCGGCAAGTTCTCCACCTTGTCCGAGCAATAATTCACAGAGCAAACC